>JANMIX010000344.1:0-2653 GCA_031376015.1 Acidimicrobiia bacterium
CACAGCAACCGAAAGAGCTCGGGGGCGACCGGGCAGTCGCAGCGGCGGAGGGCGTCGTCGACGGATTCGACGCCGATCGGACCGGCCACCTTGTCGATCAGGTCGAGGGGGACGAGCTCGTCCTCGAGATCCCAGGGCTCCCCCATGGATTCGAGCCGGCCCGCCACTGTCTCCCACATGCGGCCCGGCAGCAGCCGGCCGACACCGGCCACGAGCCAGACCGGTACTCCGGCGTGGCGGGCGGTGGCCGCCGCCGCTCGGGAGCCGGCGACGCAGATGGCGTCGGTGCCGGCGGGCCCCACCGCCGAGGCCTCCAGCAGCACCAGGTCGACCGTGGCAGCGGCGGCGCCGAGACCCGACGGCGAGACCTCCTCGGCCTCGACCTCGGCGTGACGCAGGCGGCGCACCAGACCCGACCCCTCGCCCAGGGCATCGACCACCAGCACCTCCAGGTCGCCCCGCCGGGGCAGCGCCTCGCCCACCAGGTCGGGCCAGCCGAGGACGAGCACGGTGGCGTCGTCGGGCAGGGCGTAGGCCAGCAGGCCGGCGGTGTCGTCGGCCTCCATCTCATCGGCGGCGCGCCAGGCCTCGTCGCGGGGGTCATGGGCAGTGAGCACACGGGCCGACAGCCACCACAACCCGCCCGAAGTGGGGTGGCGTTGGAGGATCCGCCGGCAGGCGGTGACCAGACCGGCGGGCTCGAAGCCCAACCCGGCGAGCGCACCAGCCGTCTCCCGCACGAGCACGTCCTGGGGTGCGCCCGAGGAGCGGGCTACATAGCGGAGGCGTTCGATGGGGTGCACCGCGGCGCACGCTACCGGGAGGAGTTCGGTCCGGCGGTGGCGCTGCGGGTATTCTCCGCCTCCGTTATGGCGACCGATCCCCCCGCCGACCTGCTGCTGGCACCCCTCAACGGGGAGCCCCGTTCCGTGGCGGCATGGGTCACCACCTTTCACCTGGGCCTCGTTGTGCTCGATCCGTACACCTACGAGAGTTCCTGGCTGCTCGAAGAGGCCGGCCGCATCCTTGTCGGCTTCAGTGCGGCCGACGTGCGGGTCGGTTGGCTGGTAACCGCGAACGAGGCGGACACCCGCACGTTCCTGGGGCCCTGGGCCGAGCAACTGCTGACGTTCTGTGATCCTGACCGGGCCGCGGTCAAAGCCCTGGGCCTGACGTCCCTGCCGGCCTTCGTGCACATCGACATGGGCTGCCACCTGGTCGGGTCGGCGGAGGGTTGGGATCCCCAGGCCTGGCGCGCCGCAGTTGGCCAGATGGCAACGACCCTGTCGTGGTCGACGCCGATCATCCCCGGCGCCGGCGCCCCCGGCCCCTACCCGGGCACCCCCGCCCTCGTCTGAGCCCGGTTCAGCCCTCGCCGAGGGTGGTGGCTGCGCCGATGTCCAGCGCGCCGCCGCCGACCTCCACCACGGGTTCGTCGCGGTCGTCCCACTCGAGCCTCAGGGCCCGGCTCATCACCGCGTGCATGTCGTAGAGGGCCACGATGTAGGTGAGCACGAGTAGCTGCTCGTCGCTGAGGCTCTCCTGCAACCGGGCGAACAGCGCCTCGGGCACCCGCCCACCATCGAGGACGAGGCAGTCGGTGTAGGCCAGCACGGCCCGCTCCAGATCGGAGAAGCACGAGGCAGCCGACCACGACGGGATGGCGGAGATCTGTTCGTCGCTGAAGCCGAGGCTCCGCATCGCCTTGCAGTGTTGGGAGAACACGAACTGGCTCCCCCGGGCCCAACCGGCGCGCGTCTGGCCCAACTCCCGCAGCCGGGGATCGAGCATCGACTCCGACCACCGGTACAGCCCGAAGCCATCCACCGCGTGCTGCAGCACCTCGGGCACCAGGGCGAACACGGTCCACCAGTCCCCCGGGGTGCCCGTGGCGGTGCCGGGGTCGGCCACCGGGTCGCGCTCGGCGCCGAAGAGGAGGTCGTACATGAGCGTGGCCAGCGGGCCGGCGTCGGCTCGGGATACCTGTCGGAGTCTCGGCATCGCCGGAGGGTACCGGCGCCGGCAGAACCGGGCCCGACCCCGCCGAAGCTCCCGCTCAGCCGTCGAGCAGGGCCAGGAGTTCCTCCTCGGTGTGGGCGCCGGGGACCTCGCCGGCGCGGGCTGCGTCACGGGTCATCGTCTGCACCAACGCGTTGGCCGGCGTGGGTACCCCGTGCAGCCGGCCCAGCAACACGATCTCGCCGTTGAGGTGGTCGGTCTCGGCCTCGCCCGTGCCGCGCTGCAGGCTCTGCCACGTCGACCCACCCGGTCGCGATTCGAACCGCGCCGGCGGCCGGTAGCTCAGGGCCTTGCGGCGCTCGTGTTCCTCCTCCGAGGGGGTCACCGCGATACCGGCCGCGTCCAGCACCGCGACGCCCTCCGCCCGCAGCCGCTTGCCCAGTGCACCGAAGCGGGCGTCGGGTCCACACAGGGCCTCGACGCCGTTGGGCAGGTTCATGAGCAGCTTGTTGTACTTCCAGCTCATGATGTCGGGCCGGGCCTGCGACGCGAACGTGGCGGCGGAGAAGGCCGCCGCCAGCTCCTCGGCGGTGGCATCGACGCCCTCGGGGTAGCGGCCCAGGTCGTAGATCCCGTTGATGGGCGACGAGAAGGCCGACACCAGGCCGGGCTCCAGGAAGATCACCGGGGAGAT
>JANMIX010000389.1:0-5338 GCA_031376015.1 Acidimicrobiia bacterium
CGGAGGTGGGCGTCGATGGCGGGCGTGGACATTCCCCAAGCCGCCAGCGTCGTCTTGGCGTCGCCGGCGCGATCGATGACCTCGCCGGGCGTGCGGCTGAACCGGGGGGCGGGCGCCGGCTGGGGAAGACCGTCGGCGCCGGTGAAGAAGGCCCCGCGGGCCACGGCGTGGGGATGTGATGGAGCCTCCTCGGGCGCAAGAGCGGGCGCCACGCAGGCGTCGGTGCCCTCGAACACCGCACACCATTCGTCTCGGGTGCGGGTGCGGATCACCTCGGCGAACCGTGCCTTGCGGGCCGGCCAGCCGGCGGGGTCGTACTGCTGGCTGGGATCCTCCTCGTCCTCGAGGCCCAGGCCGTGCAGGAGGACGGCGTAGAACTGGGGCTCGATAGCACCGACCGCCAGCCAGTTGCCGTCGGCGCATTCGTACACCTCGTAGAAGTGGGCGGCGCCGTCGAGCATGTTCGTGCCCCGCGGCCCCCAACCACCGTTGGTCCGGCCGGCGAAGAAGGGGGCCAGCAGCACTGCGGCGCCGTCGATCATGGCGGCATCGATCACCTGGGCCTCGCCACTCCGCTGGCGCTCGAGGAGTGCGGCCATGATCCCCAGCACCAGCAGCATGCCGCCCCCGGCGAAATCGCCAAGCACGTTGATGGGTGCCGTCGGCGGGCCACCGGCCCGACCCAGCGGCTCCAGGGTGCCCGACAACGCCAGGTAGTCGAGGTCGTGGCCGGCGCGTTGGGACCACGGACCGTCCTGGCCGTAGCCGGTGAGCCGGCCGAACACGAGACCGGGATTGCGGGCCAGGCAGATCTGGGGGCCGAAGCCGAGCCGCTCGGCGACTCCGGGGCGGAAGACGTCGATCAGGGCGTCGGCGTGGGCGACCAGGTCGAGCAGGAAGGCGACGCCCTCCGGGCGCTTGAGGTCGGTGGTGATGCTGCGCTTGCCCCGCTCGAGCGCGCCAAAGCCGCCGGGGGCATTCCCCAACCGGTCGACGCGCAACACCTCGGCCCCCATGTCGGCCAGCAACATGCCAGCGAAGGGCCCCGGCCCCAGCCCGACCAACTCGATCACCTTGATGCCCTGCAACGGTCCCATGGCGGCGAACTTAGGTGGACGGCGACGCCGGTCCCGACAACGCGTGCCGTGTGGCCGGTTGGGTAGGTTCGGGGCCATGAAGCCCTTGATTCCCCGCGACCTCGACTGGATCCCGAACGCACCCGTGGCCATCGAGGCCAAGGGCACCAGCACGGCCTCGCCCAAGGCGGTGTTCGAGGTGCTGGCCGACCACGAGCGCTGGACCGAATGGTTCCCGGCGGTGCGTTCGGTCACCGTGCTGGGTCCGGCGGAGGGTGTCGGGGCCCGCCGCCGGGTCGCCATCCCGGGGATGACGGTTGACGAGGAGTTCATCGCCTGGGAACCAGGGGAACGTTGGACCTTCACCGGGGTGGCGGCAAAACCCCACTTCACCCGGTCGCTGATCGAGGATTGTCGCCTGTCGCCCACCGAGGTCGGCGGCACCGCCATCAGCTACACGATGTACCTCGACCCGTCCGGCCCGATGCGTGCCCTGACCCGCTTGATCGCCCCCTCGATTCGGGCCAACACCACCAAGGCCATGGCGGCTTTGGGGCGCCGGGCCGAAGGCCCTGACGCCTGAGCTCAGACGCCTGAGCCCGGACGCCCGGCGTCAGAAGCCGGTGTCAGAGGTCCCGCACCATCGTGACGGTGTGCAGGCGGGCACCGAGCGGCGTTCGGAAGCCCGGCACAGGTTGGGCGTCGCCCACCGGCCGGAACCCCATGGCCGCGAAGAAGGCTCGGCCGCCGGTGTTCTCGGCGAAGGTCTGCAGATGGCAACCAGGCACGCCTTCGGCCCGCAGGCGCTCGAGCCAGCCCTGCACCAGGCGGGCCCCGGCGCCGCGGCCGCGGGCGACCGGCAGCAGGTCGATGTGGAGATGGGCCGGGTAGCGCGGGTCGTGGAACTCCATCTGGGCCAGATCGACCCGCTTGCGGGCGATGTCGCCCACGGCGTCGACGATGCCCCGAGCCAGGAACCGTCCCATGCGGGGGCGCAGCGTTAGGCGCCTGCGCACGATGTGACGCCCCAGGATCGACTGCGGCGGCCACACCGCGCTGGAGTCGACACAGCCGAGCAGGTAGCCCTCGACGCGGCCGTCGATGGTGACCACCGAGGCTGCACCGGGCTCGGCGTCGGTGTAGTAGCCACAGAACAGGTCGGCGAAGCTGTCGGCGTCGGGCCACAGCCACGCCACCGGGTCGCCCATGTAACCGGTCTCGAAGCAGACCGTGCGGACCCGCCCGCGATCGGCGGGCACATAGGGCCGAATTTCCAGCGCGCCCTTCGATGTGTCCTCGATCATCGGCCGCTGACGGTACCGGGCGTCACCTCGCCCCGACGAGCGCGTCCCGCGAGCCGGCCCGCAGGGCGGTGTGGCGCCGGGCCGCCGCCGCGATCATGGGACTCGCAACGAGGGTGGGCACCGCGAACAGCACCGTGGTGATCATCGGTGAATCGATGGGCACACCGGCACGGCCGGCGATCTGGAACCCCAGCCCGGTGACCCAGACCACCACCGATCCGGCCGAGGCGCTGATGTGGACCCGGATCCACGCGGATCCGAGCCACCTGCGTCCCGACTGCGTCGCAGCCCACCAACCGACGAGGGTGGCGGCGATGGTGGGCGGCACCACCAACTGGAACGGCGAAAGATCGGGCCAATGCCGCAGCCCGACCACGAATCCGACCACGAGGATCGGCACGCCCAACCGGGCGTAGCTCCGTCCAAGTTGGGGATGCCGGGCATGGCGGGTCTTGGGCCGGCCAAGGATCACCAACCCGAGCGCGAGGACGAGGAGACTGCCGATTCCATGGAACGCACCGAGGAAGGCCATGCCGGCATCCTCCGTCGGCCGGTGCCCACGCGTCATCGCTCCCGGGGATGATCGCGCAGTCAGACCCCAGGGAGATCGTCGCCGGGGTGGACCACCCCATGGTCGAAGGCGAACACGATCGCCTCCGCCCGATCGCGCACCGCCAGCTTGGCGAACACCCGGCCGACGTGTGTCTTCACGGTGCCCTCACCGACCATCAATTCGGTGGCGATGTCGGTGTTCGAGCGGCCTCGGCCCACCAGGCGGAGCACATCAAGTTCACGGGCGGTCAATGTCATCAACCGGCGGCGTGCCGCGGGATCCGAAGCGGGATCGTCGCGGTAGCGGGCCAGGACCCGCGCCGTGACGGCGGGGTCCAGCCAGCCGTGACCGTCCGCCACCGCCCGTACCGCACGCTGAATGTCCTCTGCGGGAGCGTCCTTGAGGCAGAAGCCCGATGCGCCGGCACGCAACGCGGCCGCCAGTGCGTCCTCGTCCCCGAAGGTCGTCAGGATCAGCACCGGCACGGGCTGGGACTCCTCCTTGAGCCGCCGGGTGGCCTCCACCCCGTCCACACGGGGCATGCGGACGTCCATCACGACAACGTCGGGGTGGCTGGCCCTCACCACCGCGACGGCTTCATCGCCGTCACTCGCTTCGCCGGCGATCTCGAAGCCATGGGCGGGCTTGAGGATCATGCCGAGCCCGGCGCGGGCGAGTTCCTGGTCGTCGACGAGCACCACCCGGATCATGAGCCGGGCGCTCCCGGCAGGTCGGCACGCACGGTCCACGCCTCGGCGGTCGGCGTGGCGTCGAGCGAACCCCCGACGGCACGGGCCCGGTCCACCATGCTGACCACGCCGATGCCGGTCCGAACCGGGCCCCTGGCGTGACCGTTCAGGGGATTCGACACCTCTAGGCGCACGCCGCCGTCGGCGCCGACCGAGAGGGACACGGCCACCGGCTGACCCGGGGCGTGGCGGGCGGCATTGGCCAGCGCCTCCTGGGTGATGCGGTACAGCGCGACCCCCTGTGTCGGCGTCACGGCAGCGAGGTCTCCTTGTACGGCGGCATGAAGTGTCAGTCCGGCCGCCCGGTACTGGTCGAGCAGGGCGGGCACATCTTTCGCCTGGGGCTGGGGGGCCTGGCGACCCCGGTCGCCGTCCTCGGCCAGGACGCTGACGATGCTGCGCAACTGCGCCATGCTCTCGCGTGCCAGCCGCTCGGCCTCGGCAATGGCGGCGGCCGCCTCGGCCGGCTCGTGTTCCACGGCCAAACGGGCTCCGCCGAGATGCAGCACGGTCACCGCCAGGGTGTGGGCCACGGCGTCGTGCAGGTCATGTGCGAGCCGTTGGCGCTCGGCGGTGATCGCGGTCGTCCGCTCGGCTTCCAGCCCCTCGATGCGCCACCGGGCCGCCCAACCGCCCCAGAAGCCGAACGAGATGCCGATGAACCAGCTCACCCACCCCTGATCGGGGGTCATCTGCACGCCGAGGCCGGCGGCCAGGAGGCCGGCGGCGTACACGACCAGACCGTGCGGAAGGGGCATGGTCGTCGCCGCCTGACCGGCGAAGAGCACGAGGACGAACCAGCCCGCGCTGGACTGGTCGAGGCCGGTGAGCATCGCCACTGCCACCGCTAACCCGACACCGGCCACCACCGCGGGGATCCGGGGCGACCAGAGTCCCGCCAACCGCGCCAGCGGAAGGATGAGCAGCGCGCCCAGCACCCGTACCACGCCGAGGTCGCCGGACTGGGCGGACTGGAGGCAGGCGGCGGCCACCACGAGCAGCAGGAGCGCGGCCATGAGCGCCGGCACCCAGCGCGGGAGTTCCACGCCGGTGATCGTAGGACGGGTACGTCGCCGCATCCTCAGACCCGAGTCGGACATGGCGGTGCTACCTGAGGGAGAGGAGGGCCCCTGTCCGACCCGGACCGGACCGCGGATCTGGAAGAGTGACGGGCCATGAAGCTCGGCTTGGTCCTCGGATACTGGTTCGCGGCCCCTCCGGAGGGGTTCATCGAGAAGGCGCAGGCTGCGGAACGCCTCGGTTACGACTCGGTGTGGGTGGCCGAGTCGTGGGGCAACGATGCCTTCACCTACGCGGCGTGGGTGGCGGCGCATACCAGCACCATCCGCATCGGCACCGGCGTCGTGCAGTTGGCGGCCCGCACCCCGTCGGCCACGGCCATGGCGGCCATGACGCTCGACCATCTCTCCGGCGGGCGCTTCAGCCTCGGTCTCGGAGTGAGCGGCCCGCAGGTGGTCGAGGGATGGTACGGGCGGCCCTCCAACAAGCCGCTGGCCCGCACACGAGAGTACGTCGACATCATCCGTCAGGCCCTGCGCCGGGAGGGCCCGCTGACCTCTGTAGGGGAGTTCTATCCACTCCCCTACACGGGTGAGGGCAGTGTCGGCTTGGGTAAGCCGTTGAAGATCATGACCC
>JANMIX010000415.1:0-5041 GCA_031376015.1 Acidimicrobiia bacterium
TCGACGCCACCCGGGCGAATGCCCAAACCGAACTCGACATCTGCAAGACCTTCACCGAGGACCAGAAGACCAACGCGGTGGTGCTCGGCGGCCAGCGTTTCGAGGCCACGCGTCAGTGTTACAAGGACCACAAGAACCTGATGTTCGACCCGTCGCCCTTCCCGTTCGACGCGCCGTTCTTCCAGCAGATGTCGCCCTATTACTGGACACCGAGCTACGCCAACATCAGCCGCCTCACCGCCGCACTCGTCCCCGAACTGAAGGCACAGAACTTCTTCGACCCCGGGTCGGTCGTGGGCGTGTTGCGGTGGGACACCCCGATGTTCAACCGGTCCTACAAGAACGACATGCTCCCGGCGCTGTCCCGGGTGGGAGTCCCGGTGAAGTCGGCCTACGCCGTCAACCCGCAGGACTCGGGCACGGTCGAGGCGGGGCTCCTCGCTGCCATCAGCCAATTCCAGGTCAACGGGGTGAATCGGGTGCTCTTCATGGGCGGCGCGCCGCTGGCTCCGTTCTTCATCACCGATGCCGGCGCGTACCACCCCCGCTACGGCATGACCACCTTCGACGCTCCCCGCTACGGGGAGGACAACTTCAAGAACCAACTGCAGGGCATGGTCGGCATCGGGTTCAATCCTGCCGGCGACGTCAACGACGCCAAGGTGCCCATGCCGGCCAACAACACCGAGAAGCTGTGCGTGTCGATGTTCACCAAGGCCGGCGAGAAGGTCACCAGCCGGGCCGTGTTCCGCACGGCACTGGAGTTCTGCGAGGCGACCCTGCTCCTCCAACAGGCCGCCAGGGGTCTTCCCCGCGGTTACGACGCCTTCCAATGGGCCGCCAAGGCAGAGGGACTGGGCCGGAGCTACACCTCCGCCACCGCCATCAGCACGCTGCTCAACAAGGACCGTCACGACGGCGCGGCGGCCTACCGCGTCTTTCGATTCGACAACGCATGCGGCTGCAACGTGTACGTGAGCGGCGTGAAGGCGTTCTGAGCGGCGTGCCCCTACGCCCGCGTCGTCTGGGCACCCTCGCCGCCGTCGCGTTGGGTCTTGTGGTTCTCACGGGATGCCGCACGGGCACGCTGACACGCGAGGCGGACTTTCGCGTCCTCAGCCCGCGCCCTGGGGCGAGGACGGCCATGCCGATGGAGCTGCGGTGGACCATCCATTCCGAGGCGGCCGGCTACGCCGTGTTCGTCGACCGCGTCCCGGTGGCCCCGGGCGCGCCGGTCACGGCGTCGGGTGACGTCGTGCTCACCGGAACGGCCACCTCGGTGCAGTTGACGCGCCTGGCCCGCACCTTCCAGTCGACGCATCAAGCGGTTCTCACCGTCGTACCGCTCGATGCCACCGGGCATCGTCTCGGCGAGGATTGGGCCGGCACGATGGTTGCCGTCTCGCCGTTGGGGGGTGACACATGAATCCGCCGAGACGCCGGCGCGAGCCGCTGCGGGCCCGGCGCCTCCGCTCCGACCCCGCCACGCTGCGCGCCGCACTCGGCTTCGCCCCCTCGGCCGCCGGGTCCGCACCGCCCGACGGCGCAGGGCCGGCCTCCTCCGCGGCAGCAGCGGTGGCGCCTGCACTGGCGCGTACGGCCGGCGCGCTGGGCGCACTCAGCGGCGTGACGATGGCCTTCGTGGCGGTGGTGCCGGTGAGCTTCGCCGACCTGTGCCGCGCCGCGGGAATCGAACCATCGACGGCGCGCACGCAACTACTGCTCGGTGTGCTGATCGGCGGCCCGGCCGGAGCAGCGCTCACCGCCGCCCGGGTCCGCCTGGTGCCCATCGCACCGCGCGAGGTACTCACCGCCACCGCCGTGGCGATGGCCGCGCTCACCGTTGTCACCGGTCTGCTGCTCGGTTCGTGGGTGATCCTGCCCAGCCTGCTCAGCGGTGCAGCGATGGGTGGGGCAGCCGTGCTCTCGCGGGTTGCGGTCGCAGAACTCGCCACTCCGGGGACGGCGGCGCGGGTGCTGTCGATGCGTCTCTCCGGCGAGGTCGGTGCGTTCGCCCTGCTACTGGGGCTCGGTGTGGCCGGCCAGCAACTCGCCGATCTGTCCTGGCGGGGGGACGCAGTGCTCGTGGGCGTGTGCGGCGCCGCGCTGGCCGCCGCCGCTCGTTCCTTGGCCGTGGCCGCCGGTGCCCAGCTCGTGCCCGTGACCTCGCCGGTGGGTGAACCGGTGGACCCGCCACCGCTGTGGCGGGAGCGGTTTCGGCAGGTCTACGGCCGGGGCACCCTGCAAGCCGGCGCCGCGGTGTCTGTCGGCCTCGGCGCCGCGGGATTGCCGGTGAAGTTCGCGGTGCTCGAACTGATGCGCACCCAGTGGCTGGCCAGCCCGACCGACGCTGCTCGCCTGCTCGTGGTGCTGTCGATCGGCGCGCTCATCGGGTTGTCGGTGGCACGCCGCGGTGACGACCAGCGCCTGTGGCGGGGCCCCGAGTGGCTCGCGGCCGGGTCGGCCGACGTGACGTTTCTGGCCGTCGTCGCCTTGGCCGCGGTAGGGGCCTCGCACTGGTACGGGCCGGTGGTACTGGCGATCGCCCTGTCCGGGGGGTTGCTGGCCGTCATCGCCGCCCGCCTCGACGCCGTCGTGCTGAGCGTGGTGCGTCGCGACCTGCGCCTCGAGGCCATGGCGTTACTCACGATGTACGCCCTCGGTGCCGGCACCTTGGCAGGCCTTTCCGTGGTGCAGGTGAGCGCCGACCGCTTCGGTTGGGGCTGGGCGGTGGCCTTCGCCGGGATGCCGCTGCTGATCGCCCTGGGTGCACTCACCCGAACCGTTCGCCGTGCGGGCGTCGACCTCGACGCGCGGGTCCGCAGCATGGCCGAACGAGTCGAGCGTGCGCACCGGCCCGCGCGTGCAGAGGAGTTGCTCGTCTGCCGGGGAATCGACTTCTCCTACGGCGCGGTGCAGGTGCTCTTCGAGGTCGACTTCTCGGTGGACCGCGGCGAGATGGTGGCGCTGTTGGGCACCAACGGCGCCGGCAAGTCGACGTTGCTGCGGGTGATCTCCGGCCTCGGGTTCCCCACCGCCGGCAGCGTTCGCTTCGCCGGCGAGGACATCACCTTCCGCGACACCACCGCCCGCGTACCGCTCGGCATCACCCAGGTACCCGGGGGCAAGGCGGTGGTCGGTCCCCTCACCGTGGTGGCGAACCTGCGCATCTACGGCTACAGCCTCGGCGCCGATCGCGGCCGGGTGGACCGCGGCATCGAATCGGCCTTCGCCACGTTCCCCCGATTGGCGGAGCGGCGCGATCAGCGAGCCCAGACCCTCTCGGGCGGTGAACAACAGATGCTGGCGCTGAGCAAGGCGCTGCTGTTGCAGCCCTCACTGTTGTTGATCGACGAACTCTCGCTCGGCCTCGCCCCGAAGGTCGTGGGCGAGTTGCTCGGCATGGTGCGCACGATCGCCGCCGGAGGCACCGCGGTGGTGCTGGTCGAGCAATCGGTCAACGTCGCTCTCTCCCTGGTCGATCACGCCTACTTCATGGAGAAGGGTGAGATCCGATTCGACGGCCGCAGCGCCGATCTGCTGGAACGCCCCGACCTGCTGCGCTCGGTGTTCCTCCAAGGTGCGGCCAAGGGGTTGCAGTGAGCACAATCGCGTTCGCCTTCTCGCCTGCGTACCTCGTACTGGGGGTGTCGACCGGACTCATCTACGGCCTGCTGGCGGTGGGCTTGATCCTCGTCTACCGCTCGAGCCGCTTCCTCAATTTCGCCCACGGCGAGATCGGCGCCTTCGGCGCAGTGGTGCTGTCGAGCCTGGTGCGGCGGGCGGGAGTGCCGTACCTGGTGGCCGTGCCGGTGGCCATCGCGCTCTCGGCCGGGTTGGGCGCCCTGTCGGAGGCGTTGATCGTGCGTCGTCTGCGCAACGCCCCCCGCCTGATGGGCATGGTGGCCACGCTGGGCTACGCCCAGTTCCTGGTGATCTTCTCGGTGGTGATCAGCGTCGACACCCTCACCGGCGCCCGGTTCCCCGAGCCACCCGGGTTCCCTTCCTTCACCATCGACAACCTGCCCTTCGGCCCCGCCCACTCGGCAACGCTGCTCCTCACCCCGCTGGTGCTGATCGGCCTCAACGCCTTCCTACGCAGGACCCGATTCGGCTTGGCCCTGCAGGCATCCGCCGCCAACCCCGACGCCGCTCTCATGGCCGGGTTGTCGCCCACGCGGATGGCCACCCTGGCCTGGGCCCTCGCCGGTGCCATGTCGGCGCTCACCGCCATTCTCTTCTTCCCCACCCGAGGGCTGACCATCGGCGAATCGCTCGGGCCGTACCTGCTGCTGCGGGCGCTGGCCTGTGCCTCACTGGCCCGCATGAACGACATGCCCCGCGCCCTGCTCGCCGGTGTGGCCATCGGCGTGGTCGAACAGTTGGTGCTGGCGAACGTGTCGGAGCAGAGCTTCGCCGACGTACTTCTCTTCGCCGTGATCCTCGTGGCCCTGCTGGCAATGAAGGGCACCTCAGGCCGCGAGCGCGAACCCGGCAGTTGGGTCGCCCTCCAGCCGTGGCCGGCGATCCCCGAACACCTGCGAAAGGTGGCCGGCATCCGCAACCTCGGATGGGTCACCGCCGGCGTCGCGCTGGCCGTGGGAGCGCTGGCACCGGCGTTCTTGAGCTTCTCGGCCACCGACACCATGACCCGCGTACTGGCCCTGGCCATGGTGGGCCTCTCCCTCACCATCGTCACCGGCAACGGCGGGCAACTCTCTCTCGGACAGTTCGCGGTGGCGGCCACCGGCGCGGTGGTGTCGGTTCACGTGGCCTCGGCCACCGGGAACTTCTTCGCCGCCTTCGTGCTCGCCGGGCTCACCTCGGCCGCCTTCGCGTTGCTGGTGGGTCTGCCGGCCCTGCGCCTGCGAGGCATGCTGCTGGCCGTCAGCACGCTGGCGTTCGCGGCCACCATGGCCTGGTCGCTGCAGCAGCCGTGGGCCTTCGGAGCGGGGAACCGGCCGGGCCGCCCCGTATTGGGGCCGATCTCGTGCGAGGAGACCAAGCCCTTCTATTACTTCGTGCTGGTGGTCTTCGTGCT
>JANMIX010000420.1:0-1515 GCA_031376015.1 Acidimicrobiia bacterium
GGCCCGGACCGTGGTGGTCGTGGCCTTCGCCGTGGTCTTCGGTGCCGAGGTGGCACCGGCGGAAGACGTCGAGACGGTGGTGGTCGTGGTCTCGGTCGAGGCGTTCGAGTTGGCGGTCGAAGAACTGTCCCCGGAGCGCGCGATCACCACGCCGAGCCCGATGATCACGAGGAGGACGGCGGCTGCCCCCGCCACTCGCACGGGGACGGGGCCGGCGTTCATTCCGGCACAGCCTAGGGAGTGGGCGAGCCGGCGCGATACCGGGCCCCGAGGTGCGGGGAGTCAGCCTGGGATCACATGTTCGCGGACAGAGCGATCACGGCGAAGGCCTCGCCATGGGGTCCGGTGGCAACCGCCATGCGGCCGGGAGGGACGTCCATGGGGCCGGCCATGAGGTTGCCGCCCAACTCGGTGATACGGGCGGCAGCGGCGTCGGCGTCCTCGACGGCGAAGTAGACCAACCAGTGGTTCGGCACCTCGGCGGGGAAGTCCGCACCCATCGGCATCATGCCGCCCACGGTGGTGCCGCCCTCGCCGCCACGCTGCCACTCGACATAGGGCATCGGTCCGTCGGAGGTATGCGCACCCCAGCCGAACACGGCGCCGTAGAAGGTCGTGGCCGCCTCGGGGTCGCGGGTGGCCAGTTCGTTCCAGCACAGCGAGCCGGGCTCGTTGACGAGTTGCGCGCCGATCATCTCCCCGGGCTGCCAGATCGAAAAGGCCGCCCCCGTGGAATCGACACACACGGCCATGCGCCCTGCCTGCATCACGTCCATGGGAGGAGCGATGATCGACCCGCCGGCCGCCTCCACCTCCTTCGCCGTCACGTCCACGTCGGCCACGGTGACGTAGGTGGTCCACCACACACCGCCCGCCATAGCGGGCCCGTATCCGGCCACCTGCTTGCCCCGAAGGGTGTAGAAGCCGTAGCCGCCCGTCTCCTCCGGGGGTCCCGCCGCCTCCGGCGTCCATCCGAACAGGCCCGTGTAGAAGGCGTGGGTGGCGTCGAGATCGGTGCTGCCGATGTCGATCCACGAGGGCGTGCCCGGTTCGTAGCGTTGCATCTCGGCCATGGCTGGCTCCTGTCGTCGGGTGCGGGGACCCTATCGCCGTCCGAGGTGCCGTGTCCGGCGTGCGAACTCCGGCTCAGGCCGGACCGGCCACCTCGTTGCGAGGTCCGTTGGCACCCTCGCCCCGGGTCAGCACCACGGTTCGTCCCACCCATTCCTCGGTTTCGAGGGCGGCGAGCAGATCGGTGTCGAACACCTTGGCGTAGCACCGCTCGAGCGCAGCGCCGGCCACGTCGGCCACCACGAGCGCGTCGGTGGCGGCACCGTCGCGACCGTGGTGCACCGTGTAGGTACACACGGTGGCAGGGCCTTCGTAGAGGTCGAGGATCTTCACGGTCGGTCGTTCGTCGAGTGCGGCCTGCACTCCGGCCCGGTCGGGCGGGGCAGGGACCGTCGCTGGAGGCTCGGCGCTGTACACGGCGGCCACGTGCTTGGTGAGGTGCAT
>JANMIX010000492.1:0-4574 GCA_031376015.1 Acidimicrobiia bacterium
CGCCCGCTGGGCCACCAACTTCCCGATGCGACCGAGCCCGATGATGCCCAGCACCTTGTCGGAGAGTTCCACACCCTCCCACTTGCTGCGCTCCCAGCGGCCCTGGACCAGGGCGGCATGGGCCTGGGGCACGTTGCGGGCCTGGGCCAGCAGCAGCGCCATGGTGTGCTCGGCCGCCGACAGCACGTTCGACTGCGGCGCGTTCACCACCATGACCCCACGCTCGGTGGCGTACTCCACGTCGACGTTGTCGAGCCCGATGCCGGCCCGCCCCACGACGATCAACTCCGAACCGGCGTCGAGTACCTCGCGCACCACCTTGGTGGCGGAGCGAATGATCAGTGCGTGCGCCCCCGCAACCGCACCCAGCAGGGCCTCGGGGGACAGATCGAGTTGGACATCCACCTCGTGGCCGGCGTCTCGGAGGCGGTTGAGACCTCCGTCCGCGATCTCTTCGGTGACCAGCACGCGCGCCATGCGCGGAGTCTCGCCGCCACCGGGTTGCTGGGCCAAACGGAACTCCACACCCATCGGGCTTTGCCGACAATTTGCCAAGAAACGGGCCGATCAGACCCCTGGGCGGGTTGACTTGAACTGTGTCCTCCCCGCCGTGTCGCCTTCTCATCGTGGACGATCACCCCGTGGTGGCAGCGAGCCTGGCCACCGCCATCGGCATGGAGCCCGACATCGAGGTGGTGGGGGTGGTGACGGACACGTTGCAGGCACAGCGCGCCGCCGATCAGGAGCACATCGACGTCGCCCTGGTGGACTACCAACTCGAAGCCGAGACCGGCCTGGAGTTGATCACCCACGTGCACCGCACCCATCCGGACATCCACATGGTCATGCTCACCGCCTCGGAGAGTGATCGCGTGCTGGTGGCTGCGCTCGAGGCCGGCTGTGCCGGGTTCCTGACCAAGGGCCAGTCGCTGCCCGACGTGCTGGCCGCAGTCCGCGCCGCCGCCGCCGGGGAGGCGGTCATCGCCCCCAACATGTTGACCCGGCTGCTGCCCCGGCTGGTCCAGCGCTCCCGCCAGCCCGAGGTCGAACTGACCGACCGCGAAAGCGAGATCCTGGCGCTGATGGCCGACGGGCTCGGTAACCAGGCGATCGCCGACAAGCTCTATCTGAGCCTGCACACGGTGCGGAACCACGTGCAGAGCCTGTTGCGCAAGCTCGACGCGCACTCCAAGCTCGAGGCGGTGGCGCGCGCCGCCAAGCTGGGGATGCTCCCGGCCCTCGAACGCTGACGCCCCCGGTCGCACCCCGGTCGGGTTCCCGTCACCGGACGAATCGGTGCGAAGGACACGGCCCGGAACCTCTCGGTGACCCCATCGAACGACCCAGGACGTCATAGTCCGCGGTTGTCATGGAATTGCTCATCACGTCACTGTCCCTGCCGATGGGAGCGAACGAGTCCACATGGACGTGGTCGTAAGGGAGACAGGGATGCGCTCAATCTTCGCCGGACGGTCTGCACGGACCCTCCTCATCGGCACCGCCGCAGCGATCATCGCCGCCGGCGCCGGTGTCACCATGAACACCTGGGCGTCGTTCACGGCGTCCGCCTCAGTGAGCCAGGCGGCAGTGTCCTCCTCGACGCTGTCGCTGTCGGTTGGCTCGCCCGGTGTCACCAACCGCCTGACCCTGGGCGCCGCGGGCATCCTGCCCGGCGACACCCTGCAGCGTGTCCTCGACCTCACCAACGCCGGAGCCGATCTGGCGTCGGTCACCCTGACCACGACCGCGCCTACCTCCTCCTCGCTCGACACCGACGGCACCAACGGACTGCAGCTCACGATCGACAAGTGCACGTTGCCGTGGCTGGAAGCGGGCGTCTCGCCCGCCTTCACCTACACCTGCCTCGGTGTCACTTCCACGGTGCTGGCCAGCCGTGCCGTCATCGGGTCGTCGCTGTCACTCGCCAACCTTGGCTCGACCACCGCCGGCGCCACCGACCACCTCCGCCTCACGCTGTCGCTGCCCGGGACGGCCGGCAACGCGCTCCAGGGTGCCACCTCGGCCATCACGTACACCTTCGCCGGCACCCAGCGAGCCGGGACCAACCAGTAGGTCATGGGCCCCCAGAACGGGCTGTCCCGCAAGCTCCTCAAGGTCGCCCTGGCAACATCGCTGGCCATCACCGCCCTGCTGCTCCTCGGCCCGGTCACCGGTCGCTACCGGGTGCTCGTGGTCAAGAGCGCCAGCATGGCGCCCGCGATCCCCACCGGCTCACTGGTGGTGTCGGTTCCTGCCGATCGGGATGACGTCGCGGTCGGCGACGTCATCAGCTACCGCCCGCCGGACGACGCCGGGGCCCTGCGCACCCACCGCGTCGTCCAGGTCATCCAGAAGGGTCCCAACCCGGTGGTGGTGACCAAGGGCGATGCCAATCCGGTTTCGGATCCCGTCGCCGTCCGGCTCACCGATGGACGGCTGTGGCGCATGCGTCTGGCCATCCCCTGGCTGGGGTCGTTGGTGACCACCCTGTCGACGACCAACGTGCGGCTCGCCGCCGTGGCCGCCCTGGTGCTGGGCCTACTGCTCGGCCGGTACCGATCGCAGCCCGATCAAGCTGACCCGCGGCGGCGCACGCTCGCCGGCGTCGGGCGGTTGCTGGCGAACCTGTCGCCGCTCCCCCTGCTGCGGGGCCTGCTCGACCGGCGGGCATCGTTGCCCCGCCTGTCGCTCGTGGCGCGCCTGCGGGTGTCCCGCGCACGGCCTGCCTCCGACCATGCCCTCGCCATCGCTGACCACGTGCCCACGGAGGCGCCTCTGAGCGCTGCCACCAGCAGCGGAGCCCAGCGGGTCCGATTGCGGCGTCGTCATGTCGAGACCGGCGAGACCACCAAGGCGACACTTCGACGCAAGGGAATGGGGGCCGCCGTCGCCACCGCCACCGCAGTCGCCGTCACCTCGATCGGCGCGCCCCACGCGTCGGCCGCCATGACCACCTCGGTCTCGGTGCAGCAGGCATCGGTCGCCTCGTCCACCCTGGCGGCACCCACCGGGCTGGGCACCACCTGCCACACCATCACCGGCGTCACCGGCGTCGACCTCACCTGGACCGCCGCCGCCAACGCCACCGGCTACACGGTGTACCGCCGACTCGGTGCCGGGGTGTTCGCGCCGGTCGGCACCGTGACGGGTGGCAACACCACGACCTACCGCGACGTCGCCGGCATCGTGGCCGGCACCTACACCTACCGGCTGCAGTCGACGCGCAGCCAGTGGACAAGCGCCGACTCGGGCACGTCGACGGTCGTGGTGACCCTGCTCTGCTGAGCCGGATCGCCTCGGCAGGTCACCCCGACAGGTTCAGCCCTCGGCCACCAGGTCGGCGATGCGTCCCAGACCTTCGGCCAGGTCGTCGTCGCCCAGCGCAAAGCTGATCCGGGCGTAGCCGGGCGAGCCGAATGCCTCACCAGGCACGACGGCCACCTTCACCTCATCGAGGATGATCCCCGCCAGTTCGGTGGTGTTCTCCGCCACCTTGCCCCGCAGCGGGCGACCGAGCAGACCCGTCAGGTTGGGGTAGGCGTAGAAGGCCCCCTCCGGTTCGATGCAGGTCACCCCGTCGATGGCGTTGAGAAGCCGGTGGGCGGTCTGCGCCCGGCGGGCGAAGGCATCGCGCATGGTCACCACGGCGTCGAGGGGGCCCGACACCGCCGCCAGCGCGGCGCGCTGGGACACGTTGGCCACATTCGAGGTGCAGTGCGACTGCAGGTTGGTAGCGGCTTTGATCACGTCGGCCGGACCGGCCATCCACCCCACCCGCCACCCGGTCATGGCGTAGGTCTTGGCCACCCCGTTGAGGACCACGCACTGCTCGGCCAGCTCGGGCACCAGGGCCAGGATCGAGTGGTGCTCGTGGCCGCCGAAGGTGAGGTGCTCGTAGATCTCGTCGGTCACCACGAAGACGCCGTGCTCGAGGGCCCACTGGCCGATCTCGGCGATCTGCTCCTTGGGATACACCGCACCCGTGGGGTTGGAGGGGGACACGAACACCAGCAACTTCGTGCGATCCGTGCGGGCCGCCTCCAGTTGGTCGACGGTGACCTTGAACCCGGTGGATTCGTCGGTCGGCAACTCCACCGGGGTGGCGCCGGCCAGCCGGATGGGCTCTGGATACGTCGTCCAGTACGGCGCCGGCAACAACGCTTCGTCACCCTCGTCGAGCAGCGTGAGCAGCGTGTTGTACACCGCGTGCTTGCCGCCGTTGGTCACCAGGATGGCGTCGGGATCGAACCGCACCCCCGAGTCGCGCTCGGTCTTCATGGCGATTGCGGCCCGCAGCTCGGGCAGTCCGTTTGTGGGTGTGTAGCGGTGATTGGCCGGGTTGGCACAGGCCGCCTCGGCCGCCTCGACGATGTGCGGGGGCGTGGGGAAGTCTGGCTCGCCTGCCCCGAAGCCGATCACCGGCTCGCCGGCCGCCTTGAGGGCCTTGGCCTTGGCGTCGACGGCGAGGGTGGCGGACTCGGCGATGGCCCCAATCCGGGCAGAGATGCGACTCACGGATGCCATGCTGGCACAGTGACCACCGAGTCCCACCCGCGCATTTCGATCCCCGATCA
>JANMIX010000510.1:0-2916 GCA_031376015.1 Acidimicrobiia bacterium
AGGTCATCAAGGTCGAACAACCCGGCTCGGGCGACTTCATGCGCGAGATCGGTCCCTTCGAGGAGGGCTACTCGCTGTTCTGGGCGGTGGAGGGCCGAGGGCGCAAGTCGGTCACCATCGACCTGCGTAAGCCCGAGGGCCAGGACCTGCTCCGCCGCCTGGTCACCACCGCGGATGTGGTGGTGGAGAACTTCCGGCCCGGCACGTTGGAGAAGTGGCACATCGCCCCGGCCGACTGCGCGCCGCACCTGGTGTGGGTGCGCATCTCCGCCTTCGGCCAGGACGGGCCCTACTCCCCCCGGCCGGGCCTCGACCGGGTTGGCATCGGCATGGGCGGGCTCATGCACCTCACCGGCTACCCCGACCGGCCCCCCGTGCGGGTGGGCGTCACCATCAGCGACTACCTCACCGGCGTGTTCTCCGCCCAGGCCGCCTGCGCCGCCCTCTACGCGGCCCGCGACACCCACGAGGGCGCCGTCATCGACGCCACCCTGTACGGCGCGTCGATGCGGATCCTGGAGTGGACGCTGGCCGCCTACGACCGCCTCGGCGTGGTGCGCAACCGTGAGGGCAACCGGCTGGCCAACTCGGCCCCGCTCGACAACTACCCCACCGCCGATGGCAAGCACGTGTGCATCGTGGCCGGCTCGGACGCCAACTACGCCCGCCTGTGCGAGGCCATGGGCCGGCCCGAGTTGATCACCGACCCGCGCTTCGCCCGTCTGGCCGACCGCGCCGAGCGCAGCGACGAGATCAACGGCCTGGTGGCCGACTGGACCCAGACGCTGAGCGCCGTCGACGTGGAGGCCGCCTGCATCCGCTTCGACGTGCCGGTGGCCACCGCGTACACCGCGGCCGACTTGTTCGCCGACCCCCACGTGGCCGCCCGCAGTGACCTGGTCACCGTGGACGACCCCGTGCTGGGCCCGGTCCGCCAGCAGGCACCGTTCCCGCGCCGCGTGGGCGAGGTGCCCCAAGCACCCAACGGGGCACCGATGCTGGGCGAGCACACCGACGCCGTGCTGGGTGAACTACTCGGCCTCGACGGGGGCGAACTGGCCCGCCTGCACACCGAAGGGATCCTGTAGATGCTGCGTGTCGACGGCGACACCGCGGTGCTCGAGGGCGGGTTCTCGCCCACCAGCGGGCATCACCACTTCCCCCGGGCCGAGGTCTGCCCCTACACCGGCGACAACGACGTGGTCGGCGTCGACCTGCCCACCGAGGGCGCGCTGTGGGTGTGGACAGCGGTCACCTCCGCCCCGCCCGGCTATGAGGGCCCCGTTCCGTACGGCTTCGGCGTCGTGGAACTCGATGGCATCGGCCTGCGGGTCATCGGCCGGCTCACCGAGGCCGACCCTGCGCGGCTGCACGAGGGTCAGCGCATGCGCCTGGTGGCCGAGAGCTTCGGGGAGGTGACCACGTGGGCCTTCGCCCCCGTGGAGCCATGAACGGGGTGCGCATCGCCGGCGTGGGCATCCACCCCTTCGGAAGGTTCGACGACCGCAGCGCCATCGACATGGGCGTGGTCGCCACCCAGGCAGCGCTGGCGGAGGCGGGCAACCCCCGCATCGATGCCTGCTTCTGCGGCACCGCCTACACCGGCGTGGCCGCCGGGCACCGCGTGCTGGGCCGCCTGGCCCGCACCGGCGTGCCCATCATCGACGTGGAAGCGGGCTGCGCGTCCGGTGCCGCAGCGCTGGCCCTGGGCGCGGCCGCCATCCGCTCCGGCGAGCGCGACACGGTCCTGGTCATCGGCATGGAGAAGATGCCCAAGGGGATGATCCGCTCCAGCTTCTTCGAGCCCTGGCAGGAAGCAGCCGGACTCACCCCCGCGCCCGCCTACTTCGCCCTGCGGGCCCAACGCCTGCTGCGCGACGCCGGCCTCACCCGCGACCACCTGGCCCAGGTGGTGGTGAAGAACCGCCGCAACGGCGTGCACAACCCCGACGCCATGTTCCGCAAGGAAGTCGCCGCCGACGACGTGCTGGCCTCGCGCATGGTGTGCGACCCGCTGCACCTGTGGATGCTGTGCTCGCCAAACGAGGGGGCCGCCGCCATCGTGCTGACCCGGGGCGAAGGCGGCGTGCAGTTGCGGGCCGCCGCGCTGCGCAGCCACCTGCCCGGCAGCGTGCTGTCGGAGTCCACCCCGATGGCCGGCCTCACCGATGCGGGCGAGCCGACGCCGCCCTCGACCCTGGCCGCCCAGGACGCGTACGCGGCGGCCGGTCTGGGCCCCGACGACGTCGACGTGGTGGAGTGCCAGGACACCGACGCGGCCCGCGAGCTGATCGCCTGGGAGGAACTGGGCCTGTGCCCGCCCGGCGGTCAGGCCGCCCTGCTGGCCGATGGCACCACCGAGATCGGGGGGCGCCGTCCGGTGAATCCCAGTGGCGGTTTGCTGGCCAAGGGAGAACCGCTCGGGGCCTCGGCCGTCGGCCAGGTCGTGGAACTGGTGCACCAACTGCGGGGCGAGGCCGGCCCCCGCCAGGTGGAGGGCGCCCGGGTCGGCCTGGCCCATACCATCGGCCGCGGCGCCAACGCCAGCGTCGTCATCGTGTCCCGTTAGCCCTGGCGACGAAACCGGGCCACGGCGCCGGCCGATGTGACCCGCGGAGGCTCGCGTGTGAGAATCGACCGGATGCGTCGACTGCTCCTGATGCTGTGCGCGTGCGTGATGGCCGGCACCGCAATGCTGTCGGCTGCCGGCATTGCGGTGGCTGCCTCCAAGCAGGTGGTGCTGAGCGCCGGCCAGGTACCCGGCATGGTGGCCATCTCGCCGGCCACGGTGTCGATCTCCGCCGGCGACACGGTGGCATTCAAGAACACCGACACCGTCGACCACACGATCTACCTGTCCAAGAACGACACCGAATTCGTGGCCGTGCCCGCGGGCACCACCCGCCGCACCGGCCC
>JANMIX010000532.1:0-4841 GCA_031376015.1 Acidimicrobiia bacterium
CCTTCGACATGTCGTCACTGCGTCTGGCGGTGACCGGTGCCGCCACCGTGCCGGTGGAGATGATCCGCCGGATGCGCGACGAACTCGCCTTCGAGGTCATCGTCACCGGCTACGGGCTCACCGAGTCCACCGGCATCGCCACCATGTGCCGCCACACCGACGATCCCGAGACCATCGCCAACACCGCCGGCCGTCCCATTCCCGGCCTCGAGTTGCGGATTCTCGACAGCGACGGCAAGGAGTTGGGCGCCGGTGAGCCGGGCGAGGTGGTCCTGCGGGGTTACAACGTGATGCGCGGGTTCTTCAACAACGCAGAGGCCACTGCCGAGGCGATCGATGCCGACGGTTGGCTGCACACCGGCGACATCGGCTTCGTCGACGAGGCCGGCAACCTCAAGATCACCGACCGCATGAAGGACATGTTCATCGTGGGTGGGTTCAACGCCTATCCGGCCGAGATCGAGAACATGATCCTGACCAATCCGCTCGTGGGGCAAGTGGCGGTGGTGGGCATCCCCGATCACCGCATGGGCGAGGTGGGGGTGGCCTTCGTGGTGCCCAGGGCCGGGGCCGTCGTGGAACCCGATGAGCTCATCGCCTGGTGTCGCGAGCACATGGCCAACTACAAGGTGCCCCGCGCCGTGCATGTCGTCGACGCCCTCCCGTTGAACGCCAGCAACAAGGTGCTGAAGTACCAACTGCGGGAGATGGCGACGGGCTGATGCTGCTCGACGACGTGCGGGTGCTCGATTTCACTTCCGGGATCGCGGGCGCCTACGCCACCAAACTGCTGGCCGACGCGGGGGCCGAGGTGACCCTGGTCGAGGCCGACGAGGGTCACCCGTTGCGCCGCCGCCGCGAGGGCCGGCTCTTCGAGTTCCTGAGCGCCGGCAAGCACTCGGTCCTGCGCGCCGACGGTGCCGATTGGGCGTCGGCGTCTGGTGCCGACATCGCTTTCGTGGGGGACGGCACCGCCGTTGCCGCACTGCGGGGCGCGCATCCGGGCCTGGTGGTGGCGAGCATCACGCCCTACGGCACCGATGGCCCGCACGCGTCGCGCCCCGCCACCGAATTCACCCTGCAAGCGGCCTGTGGATCCACCGGTCATCGGGGTCTCCCCGACGGGCCGCCGCTGGCTGCCGGAGGCGAAATCGGTGAATGGCTCACCGGAACCTACGCAGCGGTGGGCGCACTGGCGGCGCTGCGCTCCGCTCGTACCACCGGCCTCGGTGAGCACGTGGATGTGGCCATGCTCGACTGCATGTCGGTCACCATGTCGATCGCGCCGGCGGTGTTCCACAGCCTGGCCGGATGGCCGCCGCTGGAGGGCACGGGCCGCACCATCGAGGTTCCATCGGTGGAGCCCTGCCAGGACGGCTACGTGGTGCTCACCCCCAACAGCGCGCCGCAGTTCGAGGATCTGTTGCTCCTCATCGGCCGGCCCGAGTGGATCGGCGATCCCAGCATGACCCGGGTCCATGCCCGTTTCGAACGTCGCCAGGAGTTCTGGGACTCCGTGTGGGCCTGGACCAAGCAGCGCACCGTGGCGCAGGTGTTGGAGGAGACCGCGCTGTTGCGGATCCCGGCCGGGCCATTGCTGAATGCACAGACCGTCGTGGCCTTCGAACCCTTCGTCGCCCGGCGCACCTTCGCACCCGCTGCCTCGGGACGGTTCGTGCGGCCCTGCGTGCCCTACCGCATCGACGGCGAACCGCCCCCCGAACCCGGCCCCGCCCCCGAGAGCCCCACCCTGGCGACACCCCGCACCACTACCACGGCGACAGATTCGGGTGGCGCGGACGCGGGCGCTGCGACGCGATCGCACTGGGAACGGCCGATGGCGGGGATTCGGGTGCTCGACCTCACCGCGTGGTGGGCGGGACCCGCCGCTACCCATGCCATGGCCGCCCTCGGCGCTGACGTGATCAAGATCGAATCGCCCCGACGGCCCGACGGCATGCGGTTCACCGGGGTCAAGGCACCCTCGGTGGAGCAGTGGTGGGAATGGGGTGGCCTCTATCACGCCGCCAACACCGGGAAGCGGGCCATCACGTTGGACCTCTCCCATCCCGAGGGGGTGGCGGTCTTCGACCGCCTCCTGACCGGCGCCGATGCGGTGATCGAGAACTTCACCCCGCGGGTCATGCCGCAACTGGGCCTCGACTGGGACCACCTCCACACCGTCAACCCGAGGGTCATCTCGGTGAGCATGCCGGCGTTCGGATCCGAGGGACCCTGGCGGGACCGCACGGGCTTCGCGCAGACCATGGAGGCCGTCAGCGGCATGGCCCATGTCACCGGCTTTCCCGACGGTCCACCGGTGCTGGTGCGCGGTTGTCCCGATCCCCTCGCCGGCATGCACGCCGTGTTCGTCACGCTGGCGGCGCTGGCCCAGCGCGACCGCGACGGCAAGGGCCATCGGGTCGAAGTGGTCATGGTGGAGGCCGCCCTCAACGCCGCCGCCGAAGCCGTCATCGAGTACTCCGCCACCGGCGAGGTGTGGGGTCGCACCGGCAACCTACACCGCACTGCCGCCCCCCAGGGGGTGTACCGCTGCGCCGGGATCGACGAGTGGGTTGCGCTGGCTGCGGTCACGGCCCCTCAGTGGCAGGCGCTGGTTGCCACCGTGCCCGGCCTCGATCGTGCCGAATGGGCCGACGAGCAGCAGCGCCACCGGGACCACGACGCCCTCGACGCCGTGCTGGGTGCATGGACGGCACAGCATTCCGCGGCCGAGGCGGCGCGGCGGCTGCAGGGGGCGGGGGTGCCCGCCGAGGTCGTGATCGCGGCGCGGGACATGGTGCGCAACGACCAGTTGCGGCACCGCAACCTGTTGGAGGCGCACGACCATCCGGTGTGCGGCACGCACGAGATCCCGGCATTCCCGGTTCGGTTCTCGCGGGTGAAGCGCTGGACCGACCGCCCGGCGCCCCTGCTCGGCCAGCACAACGTCGAGGTGCTCGGCGAGGCCGGCCTGGGCCCGAGCGACCTCGCTGCCCTGCAGGACGCCGGCGTCATCGCCGATCGCCTGCCCACCTAGCGGCCCACCTCCCTCCCCTACCGCCGCGCACGCCGGCGGGATGGTTCGTCTCGCTCGGGATGACCTGGGGCCCTCGCGGGGGCTAGACAACAGGCATGCCCGATGCCTTCATCCTCTCCGCCGCCCGCACCCCCATCGGTCGCGCCCACAAGGGTTCGATGGTCGATGTCGATGCCTTCGAACTGGCCCAGACGGTCATCGGTGCCGCCATCGAACGCTCCGGCATCGACACCGCCGACCTCGACGACCTGATCATCGCCGAATCGCTGCAGGGCGGCGGCGTCATCGCCCGCAATGTGGCCCTGCGCATGGGGCTCACGCACGTACCCGGCCTGGCCGACAACCGCCATTGCGCCGCCGGCCTGAGTGCCCTGCAACTGGGCGCCGCCTCGATCATGGCGGGCATGGACCAGCTGGTCTGCGCCGGCGGCACCGAGAGCATCAGCTCGATGCCGCGGGTCTACAAGTCGGTGCCGGCATCGGCCCAGGATTTCCAGCAGTGGATGGCCCCCAGCCACCCCGAGACGCCCGACGCCCCGGCCTTCGACATGAGCATCACGGTGGGCCACAACGCCGCCGTCGCCGCCGGCGTCACCCGTGAGCAGTCCGACGAGTGGGCCTTCCACTCCCACAAGCGGGCGGCAGCGGCAGTGGCCGAGGGTCGCTTCGAGGACGAGATCGTGGCGCTGGACGTGCCCGACGGCAGTGGCGGGACGCGCCGCTTCCCGCAGGACGAGCATCCCCGCGGCGACACGACCATGGAGCGGCTGGCCTCCCTGGCACCCCTGCACCCCGAGATCGAGGGCTTCACCATCACTGCCGGCAACTCCTCGGGCCTCAATGACGGCGCCGCCGCGGTCGTGCTGGCCAGCGGTGAGTACGCCGCCGCCAATGGCCTCACGCCCCTGGCCCGCATCCGGGGTTGGGCGTCGGTCGGCGTCGATCCGGCCCGGACCGGCCTGTCGCCCACGCTGGCCATCCCCAAGGCGCTCGAGCGCGCCGGCATGAAGCTGGAGGACATCGATCTGTTCGAGATCAACGAGGCCTTCTGCTCGATGGCCGTGGCCTCCACCCGCATCCTGGGTATCGACCACTCCATCGTGAACGTCAACGGCAGTGGCTGCGGCCTCGGTCACCCGGTGGCCGCCACCGGCGCCCGCATGGTGGTCACGACCCTGCACGAACTCCGCCGCCGCGGCCAGACCACGGGCTGCGTGAGCATGTGCGCTGGCGGAGGCATGGGCTCCGCCCTCGTGTTCGAGCTCGTCTGACCGGCCGCGCAAGCGCTCGACCAGCCGGTCAGACGGTGATCGGCACGCTCACCCAGCCCCGCACGGTGCTGGTGTGCAGGCGCTTGGCGTTGGCGTGGTCCACCTGCCACTCGGGGAACCGCTTGAGGGTCTCCTCGATACCCACCCGGCCCTCGAGGCGGGCCAGCGCCGCGCCCAGACAGAAGTGGATGCCATAACCGAACGCAACGTGGTGGTCGAAGTTGCGGTGGATGTCGAAGCGCTCACCATCGGGGTACTTGCGTGAGTCCCGGCCGGCCGCACCAGTGAGCAGGAGCACCTTGGAATCCTTGGGGATCACGGTGCCGTGCATCTCCACGTCATCGGTGGTCCAGCGGCCCTGCACCGGCGACGGCGCTTCGTAGCGCAGCAACTCCTCCACCGCGTTGGGCACCAGCGACGGGTCGGCCACCAGCTCGGCCCGCTGGTCGGGGTGGGCGTCGAGCACCACCGCGGCGAAACCCAACAACCGGGCCACGGTCTCGGTGCCGGCGCTGATGAGCAGGTTGGCG
>JANMIX010000556.1:0-2046 GCA_031376015.1 Acidimicrobiia bacterium
TAGGCACTGCCGGCACGCGCCGCGGCGACGGCAGTGCCGGCCGCCGCCGCTCCCGCCGCGGTGGAGGCGGCACCCGAGGACATGACGCCGCTGCCGTAAGCGGACGCCGGCGCGTCGCGCACCACCGAGGCGGGTGCCGGCGCGGCGGGTGCCGTTGCGGCACGGGCACGCGGTGAGCCGGGCTGCGGTGGCAACTTGCGGCCGACGGCGTCGGGACCGACCTTGTACTGCCGAGGGGCTGCGGGGGTGGCCGCGCCTGCCGGGCGGGCGACGAACCGGCGCGTCCGCGCGTCCCATTCGACCGGGTCGTCCCCCATCGAGGGGATGTCCCCTGGTGGGGGTCGTGGGGGTTCTTCGGGCGGCGCCATGCGGATGCGAGGGTACTCAGAGCAGACGTTCTGACCGTGGCACGTGGGTTTGAGTACCGTCCGCCCCATGTCCGCCCGCACCATCCGCCGAGTTGTCATCGGTATCTGCGTGCTGGGGGTGGCGGGAATGGTCGGCGGCTCCATCGCCAACCGGGTGGGATTGGCCATCTCCGCCGGGTCGGTGGCTGCCGTCGGCATCGTGTGTCTCCTCGCCGTCACCAGCGCCGCCGGCCCGCAGGCCTTCGGCGCACCTCCGTCGCCCGATGAGCACGCCGCCGCTGACCTCGAAGCCCGAATCGAACGATTGGTGGACTCTGGGGCGGAGGAGGACGAGGTGCGCAGCTTGGTACGGGCTGCGGTGCGTTTCGGCCGCCGACTCCCCCTCGAAGTACCGCCTGAGACACCGCGCGCCTAGGCCGATCGGTCGATTTCAGGAGCCGACGCGAAGCGGAACTCACGTTTGCCGTCTCGCGGCCGATGTAAGAAACCATGGCGACCACCACCAAGACCGCCCCCCAGAGTCGGGCCGTCCTGCGCACCATCGAGGCCGGCTGTAGTGCCACCTGCAGCCACTGCGGCGAGCCGGTGAAGTTCCGGGCCAAGGTCAAGTGCCATCAGGTGATCTGCAACGTGTACATCAACGGCAAATGGGACCGCGTCGAGCATTTCCACGCCGAGTGTTACGACCTTGCTGCGGAACCCCACGGTGAGGCGGTCGACGGAGGCCGTCCGACCCGCGTGGGCTCGATCGCCCCTGCTCAGCCCAGCGACGAGACCAGCGCCGCCACCAGCGCCGCCTGAGCGACGGCATCGCCGTCTTCGGGGCGCAACACGACTTCCGGCGCGACCGGGGCCTCATAGGGATCGTCGATGCCGGTGAAGCCCTTCAGTTCGCCCGCACGCGCTTTGGCATACAGACCCTTGGGGTCACGCGCTTCGCACAATTCGATGGGGGTGTCCATGTGCACCTCCACGAACGGCAGGCCGGCGGCGACGTGCAGGGCCCGCACCCGGTCGCGATCGACCCGGTAGGGGCTGATCAACGGGACGACCGCCACCACGCCGGCGTCGGCGAAGAGCCGCGCCACCTCCCCCACCCGGCGCACGTTCTCGCTGCGATCTGCGGCGGAGAAGCCGAGGTCGCCGTTCAGCCCGTGGCGCAGGTTGTCACCGTCGAGCAGATACGCCGGGCGGCCCTTGGCGACGAGTTGACGCTCGACCTCCACCGCGACCGACGACTTGCCGGAGCCCGACAGGCCGGTGAGCCACACCGTCAACCCCAACGAGAGCCGGTCGCTGCGGGCCAGGCTGGTCGGGTGCCAGGTGATGTTGTCGGCGGCCACGGTCAGGTGGCCGAGCCCAGGATCATTCCTCCGGCCACCGTGTTGTTGTTGACCTCGTCGATGAGCACGAAGGAGCCGGTGGCCCGGTTTCGCCGATAGTCGTCGAAGAACAACGGCGCCTGGGTACGGAGACTGATGCGGCCGATTTCGTTGAGGCTGAGCTCGGAGGCGCCCTCGTCGCGGCTGAGGGTGTTCACGTCGAGCCGGTAATTGAGTTCCTTCACCATGCACTTCACCGATCGGGTGGTGTGCTTGATCGTGTACTTCACGCCGGGTCGCAGCGAGGACAACTCGGTGAGCCAGCAGACCATGGCGTCGATGTCCTGGCCCGAATC
>JANMIX010000613.1:0-3011 GCA_031376015.1 Acidimicrobiia bacterium
AATACGTGGCCAACGATGCCGTGGTCGATGTGCTCCTCACCACCACGGTGCCGTCTGCAGGGACACCGATCAACGATGCCCGCGTCACGCTGCAACTCGCGGGTGGCCCGGTGCTGACACCCACGAGCTTCAACACTGCCACTGGTCTGTACCACTTCGCGAACGTGCCGCCGGAGATCGGCGACTACCGACTGCTGATCACGCATCCGCTGTACGTGACGGTGGACCAGCCGTTGTCCGTTGCCGTCGGTGCGGGCACCATCACCCAACCCTTCACGCTGGTGCCCTCCAGCGCGCAGATTCTCGGCACCGCCTACCTGCAGGACACCGCGGCCGGCCCGGCCACTCGTGCAACCGGCGCAACAGTCACCCTCCTCGACAGCACCAACACCCAGGTCGGTTCGCCAGTCACGCTGACGAGCACGGGCGACTACGTGTTCACGATCTCGACGCCCGGCAACTACACCGTCCGAGTCAGCAAGAGCGGGTACTCGAGCCGCACCGCTGCGCTCGCCGGAGTGGCACTCGGAACGGCTGTCCGGCCGACGCCTGACATCAACATCCCCAAATACGCAAGCCTCAGCGTGACGGTATCGCCGACCAACAAGGTGAAGAGCACGCTGAACGCGGCGGCAACGGCGACGGGATACCCAACCATCACGGGGGTGTGCTCCTCCTCGAGCGCAGTGTGCGTGTTCAACCAGCTCGAACCCAACGTGTCGTACCTGTTCACCTTCAACGCCACCGACTTCAACTCCGGCACGCTGACGTACTTGCCGGCAATCGGTGAGACCGCGACGAACACCATCACGTTGACGCAACGCAAGCTGACGATCAACGTCAACACGGCCGACGTGGATTCCAACGATGCGAAGACCGCCACGGTGTCGGCGGTGATGGACGTCGACTTGACCACCACGCTGACACCCACCCATGCCTCCGGAAGCAAGGCCTACGTGTTCGATCCGATCAGCTTGGGCACGGGCACCGTCTCGGTGTCCAAGACCGGCTACCGCTCGCAGACGGCCGCCATCTCGGCCGGCACCAGCGACCTCTCGATCGATGTCGACCTGCGCGGGCTGGCCACCGCCTCCGGCTTCACGCGCCTGCCGAGCGGCGCTGCCGTCAGCGGGTCGACGGTGACGGCCACACGCATCTCCCCGACCCCGGTGATCACGAAGACGGCGACGTCTGGCACCGGCGGCAACTACACCTTCAGCGGGCTCGACACCGGCACGTGGCAGATCACCGGCTACAAGGTGGGCGTTGGCGCAGACACGCTCGACACGAACGTGGTCATCACGCCGACATCAGCGACCACCATTCCGCCACTGGGTGACCTCACGCTCGTGCCGAGGACCGTCGCGATCACCGGCAACGTCACCTTCGGCGGGTCCGCTGCTGCGGGTGCCACCGTGGTGGCCACCCGCTCAGGCGTCACGGTGACAGCAACCACCGACGGAGCCGGTGCTTACTCCATCAGCCCCGTCGACGTGGGCACGTGGACGATCAGCGCCTACCAGGCCGGCAAGGGTGCGTTCGTCAGCCCCACCACCGTCACGATCACCGACCTCCTGCCGCCGGGCTCTCCCGGCACCATCGTGGGGCCCAACCTCGACCTCGTCGCCCGCTCGGTGACCATCGGTGGCGTCATCACCAGGCCGAACGGAAACCCTGCCAACAACGCCACGGTGTCCGCCACCAACACCTCCCCCGGTGCCGGTGCCAACCCGGTCGACATCGTCACCGGCTCGGACGGCGCGTACAGCTTTGCCGGTCTCAACGTCGGCAACTGGGTGATCTCGGCACAGAAGGAAGGCGTTGGCAGCATCACATCCAGCCCCATCGCAGTGACGGCCTCCTCGCCCGCCACAGTCACATCGAACCTCCAGTTGGTGTCGAAGGTCGTCACCGTCAGCGGCACCGTGCGGTTGGCCGGTGTGCCTGCGGGCGGGGCAACCGTGACGATGACCAACATCGCCCTCGACACCCTGACGGCGAACACTGCCGCTGACGGCACGTACAGCATCGCCAACGTCACCTTCGGGACCTGGACCGTGACGGCGTTCAAGGACAACGTGGGCGTCGGCAACGGTGCGAACGTGCAGATCACCGCCAGCTCGCCGAGCGGCAACACCATCACGGGCGAGGACATCACGCTCACGGCGCGCAGCGTGACCGTGACGGGTCTGGTCACCACGAGCGGCACGGGCACAGACGGCGTGAACATCACCGCCACGAACGCAGCGAACGGTCACACCGTCAACGCAGTGAGCGCCACCGTCAGCGCAACGCCGGGCACCTACACCCTGACCGGCCTCAACGTGGGCACGTACTCGATCTCCGGCTTCAAGGACTTCACCGGTGCCAGCAGCACGCCGGTCACCGTCACGATCACGGCTGCTACGGCGAACACAGGCACCACGGTGCCCACCACGCTGACGCTCAGCCCGCGCTCCGTGCCGTACACATTCAACGTGAGTGACTCCGGTGGCCCCGTCACGGGCGCCTCGGTTCTCGTGACGGGGTCGTCGGCCGTGCTCACCAACGCCAGCGGTGCCGCCGTCGTCAACTTCCCGGAGAACGCTCTGCCGGCATCCGGCACCACCTACTCTGTGACGCTCGCCGGTTACGTCACCGCCAATGGCACCGTCGGCGCAACAGCTCCCGTTGCGGGCAAGTCGATCAACGTGCCCACCCTGGCCAAGGTGGTGGTCAGCGGCACGATCAGCGGCGGCGCCGGTGGCGGCGCAACGACCACCATCTCCGTGTGCACGAACGTGGCTGATAGCCCCTGCCTGGCCTCGCCTGCTTCCCCGTCCTACAGCGCCGCGTTCTCGACCACCACCACGACGACGTCGTACACCCTGCCCACGCTGCCGGCGGGCACCTATTCCATCACGGCAACGCAGACCTCACCGACGAAGGCCGGCAACACGACCGTGACCGTGGCGAACGCGAACGTCACGGCGAACATCACCCTCGCCTGACCTCGAGAGGCGCAGTCAGTT
>JANMIX010000626.1:0-1666 GCA_031376015.1 Acidimicrobiia bacterium
AGTCGGTCCGTCTCCACGACCATCTGAAGACCCTCGGCACTCACGAGATCCCGGTGAAACTTCACGATGCCGTCGAGTTCGCCGTCTCGATCGAGATCGTCGCCGCCTGATCAATCGGGTCTTGTGTTGTGGAACGAGCCGTCCTTCGGGGCGGCTCGTTTCGCGTCCCGGGTCCGTTCCCCTGGGTCGGCTGGCGTGTCCAGGGTCAGCGAGTGTGCACTGGGTCGGTTGGTGTGCACTGGTGTCGTTTTGCCGACCCAGTGCACCGGAGTCCACCCAGAACGTAGCTACGTGGCGAACCATCCGCGCTCGATCAGTCGGCTGCGGATGGTCCCGAGGAGCCACGGCATCTGCGTCGTGGCGTGCGTCCACGTGAATCGGTCGACGGTCCAGCCAGCCGTTCGGAGGCGGACGTCGCGCTCACGGTCGGCGTCGAAGCGTTCGGCGTGGAAGCGGGCGCCGTCCAGGTCAACGGTGTATCGGAGTGTCGGCCAGGCAAGATCGAGCAGCATCACCTCGCCGTCGACCACGACCCGGTAGTTGCGTTTGGGCTGCGGGAGATTCGTGGTGGCAAGGGCTTCGACCACCCGTCGTTCCAATTCGCTGGCCAGAACGCCATCATCGTTGGCGACGCCGGCGAGTACTTCGAGCAACACGTCTGGCGCGAATCGGCCGGGCTTGCGTCTTCGGATCGCATCGGCCCTCAGGGCGTTGACATCGACAAGGCTGCGCCTAGTGAAGGCGAAGATGATGTCGGCCAGCTGATCCGGGTAGACCACCTGGCCGAGATCGCCAAGCGTCCGGATCGGGTCGGTGGTCTCGATCCCTGACCGACGGACCGGGATGATCGCAGCATGGTCACGGGGCCGATGCAGAACCACCCCGTCCAGTAATCGGGGGCCACCCCGGCCGACAGTCACCTCCACCGGCGGTTGCCCGAGCCCGGCTGGCCAGCAGCCGTGAAGGTAGGCAGCACTGCGCAGCGATGCGGTGGCACCCGTCGGGCACGCGAGTACCGCCGCTCGGATGCGCGACTCCAACGATCGTGGCGAGGACGCCAGCGCTGCGACACCCGGGTGGAGCACTTCGAGCTCACCAGATCCTCTCCACCGTCCCCATGTTGCCGTCGAGACACCGAACGTTCGGGCCTCACGTTGGCTGACGACGCCATGGTGCGCTCGGGCGAATCGGTGGAGGCCAGCTCGGTCGACGGTCATGTCCGCGAGGCTGCCAAGCCGTCGTCCGCCGGGCATGCTGACCGGACATTCGGCGTACCGGCGCGCCGCATCCGGTCAGGCCCTGGACCTGGGTCAGCTGACGCGCGCTGGGTCGGCGTTCGCGCGCCTATGTCGTCTTGCCGACCCAGTGAACGGGAGCTGACCCAGCACGAGCTCGGCCGCTACGAGGGCTTACTTGATGCGCATGCCTGGGGTGGCGCCTGATTCCGGGTTGAGGAGGTAGATCCCGGCGTCGACGGCACGGTCGGCGTCGCTGGCGGCGAGCACCATGCCTTCGCTCAGGCCGAACTTCATCTTGCGGGGGGCGAGGTTGGCGATCAGCACGGTGTGGCGTCCGATGAGATCAGCGGGCTGGTACGCGCTCTTGATCCCGCTGAATACGGTGCGGTGGCGCCCCTCACCGGCGTCGAGCGTCAGGCGGAGCAGCT
>JANMIX010000629.1:0-3550 GCA_031376015.1 Acidimicrobiia bacterium
TGCTGCTCCCTTCCATCGATCGCCATGCGAACAAGGTCGGCTTCGTCGACGGTGATCGAAGGTTCACCTACGCCGAACACGGGGATCGGGTGCTGCGGCTCGCCCACGCGCTGGCCAACCAGTTGGGGGTGCAGTGCACCGATCGCTTCGCGGTGATGGCCGCCAACTGTCACGAGTTCCTCGAGCTGTATCACGCCGCCTTCCTGGGGGCCGGGGTGATCAATCCCCTCAACCTGCGGCTGGCCGGCAAGGAGCTCGATTACATCCTGCGGGACTCCGGCACCGAGGTGGTCTTCGTCGACCCGCTCTTCGCCGCGCACCTCGCCAAGGCACTGGCCGGCAGCGAAGAACGAAGCCCGGTGCGTCACGTGGTGCTCATCGGCGACCCCGCCATCATGGGCGGCGCCGAGGTTCCCCACACGATGCGCTACGAGGACTTGCTGGCCGCCGGAGATCCGGTCGTGCCCGAGGAGCCGGAGGAGACCGATCCGGCGGTGCTCATGTACACCGGTGGCACCACCGGACTTCCCAAGGGAGTGCTGCTGCAGCACCGCGCCGAGGTGTTGAACACGTACCACATCGGCATGGTCGTGCACTTCGACGAGGAGAGCGTGTACCTGCACCAGACGCCGATGTTCCACGCCGCCTCGATGGGCGGGATCATGGGCACCCCGGCAAGCGGCGGCACCACGGTGTACCTGCCGATGTTCGACGCGCGTACCGCAGCGGCGCTCATCGAGGCGGAGTCGGTGACCCAGACGATGATGGTGCCGACGATGATCTCGATGGTGCTGGACCATGCCGATTTCACGCCGGCCCAACTCGCGTCGCTCACCCGCCTGACCTACGGCGCTTCACCGATGCCCGCCGCGCTGCTCGACCGCCTGCTGGCCCTGTACCCGAGGCTGGAGATCTCCCAGGGCTACGGGATGACCGAGTGTTCGTCGCTGCTGACCTGGCTCGATGCACGCGACCATCGGGCCGGTGGCCCTCGCCTTCGCTCCGCCGGGCGCCCGGTGGCCGGAGTGGTGCTGTCGATCCAGGACGAGAAGGGCAACGAGGTCCCCAAGGGCGAGACCGGCGAAGTCTGCGCCCGGGCCGGCAACTTCATGACCGAGTACTGGAACAAGCGCGAAGCCACCGAGGAGGCGTTCCGCGACGGTTGGTACCACACCGGTGACGCCGGCTACCTCGACGAGGGCGGCTACCTGTTCCTGGTGGACAGGGTCAAGGACATGATCGTGACCGGCGGCGAGAACGTGTACTCCGCGGAGGTCGAATCCGCCATCTCCCGGCATCCCTCGGTGGCGCAGGTGGCGGTCATCGGCATCCCGCACGAGACATGGGGCGAGCAGGTCCACGCCATCGTCGTGCTCCGCCCCGACCTCACCGCCACCGAGGACGAGATCAAGGACTTCACCCGTGAACACATCGCCGGCTACAAGGTCCCCAAATCCGTCGAGTTCCGCACCGAACCGTTGCCCCTGTCGGGAGCCATGAAGGTCCTCAAGCGGGAACTGCGAGCTCCCTACTGGGGCACCCGCGACCGAGCCGTGAACTGAGCGTGCCCGCAGGGGTCTGGCGGGAGAGGTGACCATGCTGACAATGGCCCTCGACGGATCCGGTGCTCGGTAGGGTGCGACCGATCCATTCCCGCGGACGCATGTGAGGTCGCCCGTGCCCATCACCCACCTTCCGGCCGACGCAGCACCCGAGCGCGCCGTCGAACTGCTGACCCGCGACGGCGCCTTGATCGTCGACGACCTCGCCCCTCCCGAGTTGCTCGATCGGATCACCGACGAACTCGAGCCAAGCCTCGCCGCCACTCCCACCGGCCCCGATGAGTTCAGCGGCGTCAACACCCGCCGCACGGGGGCGCTCATCGCCCGCTCGGTGTCGTCGCGGGAACTGGTCATGCACCCGCTGGTACTTGCGACCACCGGACAGTTCCTCGCCCACGCCACCAACTTCCAACTCCACCTCACCCAGGTGATCGCCATCGGCCCCGACTCGCCGGCACAGCCCATCCATCGCGACCAGTGGGCCTTCGACTTCTTCCCCTTCCCCGCCGGCTACGAGGTGCAGTGCAACACCATCTGGGCGCTCACCGACTTCACCGAGGCCAACGGCGCCACTCGCATCGTGCTGGGCAGTAACACCGCCGCCGACGGGGTCGCCTTCACCCAAGCCGACGCCGAACCGGCAGAGATGTCCCGCGGGTCGGTACTGCTCTACTCCGGCAGCGTGTACCACGGAGGCGGGGCCAACCGCACCGACGCGGTGCGCATGGGTCTCAACCTCACCTACAACCTGGCCTGGCTTCGCCAAGAGGAGAACCAGTACCTGTCGGTGCCGCGGGAGATCGCGGCGACGTTGCCGGTCGAGTTGCTGCGTCTCATGGGCTACGACCGGGCTGCCTATGCCCTCGGCTACATCGACGATCTGCGGGACCCGATCGAGGCGGTCCGGCCCGGCGGTGGTGTCGCCGGCTTCGGCAACACCACCGCGGAAGAGGCCGCCGCCCGGGCATTCGGTGCCGAGGCGGTGCGAGCCGCGCTGGACGCTCCCTGACCGTCCGAGGGCGGGGATCCCGAACATGGTGGGCATTGCCCCCTAGGGTTTGCGCGTTCAACGATTTCGGACACAAGGAGCCCAGGATGAACAAGAGTGAGCTGATTGCCGCCGTCGCCGATTCTGCAGGTCTGTCGCAGGCGGATGCCGGCAAGGCGGTCCAGGCTTTCGAGTCCGTCGTCACCGACGCGGTGAAGGCCGGCGACAAGGTGCAGATCCCCGGCTTCCTCACCTTCGAGAAGTCCCACCGCGCCGCCCGCCAGGGCCGGAACCCTTCCACCGGCGAGGCCATTTCCATCGCCGCCACCGACGTGGCCAAGGTGAGTGTGGGCAAGAAGTTCAAGGACGCCGTCGCCGGTCGTTGACGAGCGGGGGCTGACCCCGGTGGCTCCGCAGGTCGTTCTCCTCACCGGCGCATCGACCGGCATCGGTCGCTCGTGCGCCGACCATCTGACCGCACGGGGCTACCGGGTCACCGGCGCCAGCCGGCGCGCCGTGAACGACGTCGGATGGTCCCCGCTCGTCTTGGTTGTCGACGACGACGAGTCGGTGCGGCGTGGGGTGGCTCAGGTGGTCGCCGACCATGACGGGCTCGATGCCGTGGTGTTGTGTGCCGGCTGGGGGTTGGCGGGCTCGGTCGAACAGACGCCGCTGTCCGAGGCCCGCGCCCAACTGGAGACCAACTTCTTCGGCGCCGTCCGTGTGGTCGTGGCCGCCCTGCCCGCCCTGCGTCAGCGGCGCGGCAAGGTGATCCTGATGAGCTCCATCGGTGGGCTCATCGGGATCCCGTTCCAGGCGTACTACTCGGCCAGCAAGTTCGCCCTCGAGGGCTGGGCCGAGGCGCTGGCCTTGGAGGTCAAGCCACACGGCGTGCAGGTGACCCTGGTGGAACCGGGCAACTTCCGCACCGACTTCACCGGAAGCCGCCGCATCGTGGAGGTCGAGGGCGCCGACCCCTACGCGGACGAGAGAACGAGGG
>JANMIX010000715.1:0-9075 GCA_031376015.1 Acidimicrobiia bacterium
GCTGCTGTCCGCGCTCATGTAGGTGAGCGACAGTTGGATGTTCGTGCCCGTGGTCGCCACGATGGCGATCCGCTCGTTGAGCAGCGCACCCGGAGCGCACTCGCTCCGGGGGACCGCTCCCGGGCGGGGTGCAGCCAGAACTGCGACGCCGTTGTCGTAGTTCAAGCGGAGATGCAGATCCTGGATCCCCGGCACGCTGACTCGGTGGTCGGAGATCCCGTCGCCGTCGGTGTCGAGCCCGACGGAAACGGCGGGAACGACCTTGGGCAGGGTGACGTCGATCTGGGTCGTGGTGGAGGCCCGAGCCGGCGAGCCGGCCAGGGCCACGATGGCCGCAATGGCCAGAGCGCTTCGGGTGATGAGCTTGGTGGTCTTCATGATGGTTCACTCCTGTTTGGGGTTGGTACTGACAGAAGTCACCATCCTCCCGATATGGGTTCGCGCTCATCGGACCAGATCACGTCCCCGGCGGGACTATTCCCTGTATCAGCAGGGCGCCGAAGGTCTCAGGCTCGTCCCCGCCTTCAGCGAGCCAGACGTTGCAACGCACCGCGGTCCGTGAGAATCACGGCGCGCCGGCCGGTCTCGATGTAGCCCGCCCGACGAAGCCGCCCCATGGCCTTGCTGACCGCCTCTCGCGAGGTGCCCACCCAGGCAGCCAACTCGTCGTGGGTCACCGAGACCCCTACCCCGTCCCCATCCTCGACCGGTGCCAGCTCGAGGAGGCGCTGGCATACCCGCGTGGCGGCGTCGCGCGCCACCAGATCGACCCGCCGTCGATCGGCGGCGCGGATCTTGCCGACGAGCAACTCCAGCAACAGCAGGGCCACGCGGGGATGCTGCAGCAACCAGCCGCGGAAGGCGGCCGCCGGCACCGCCAGCACCTCCACCGGATCGAGCGCGATGGCCGAACCCGACCGCGGTGCACCGTCCAGCGCCGACAGCTCGCCCAGGAGATCGCCCGGGAAGACCCGGTTGAGCTCCAGCCGGCGTCCGTCGTCGGTCAACGCCTCGATCTGAATCCGTCCCGACAGCACCACCGCCACCCAATCGGAACTGTCGCCCTCGGTGAACAGCGACTGGCGTCGGGGGAAGCGCCGGACGTGGCCGCAATTCTCCAGGTCGAGGCGTTCACCCTCATCGAACGTACTGACGAGGCCGCTGCGAAGCGACTCCAGCGGGGTGGGCGTCACAGCGCGCGTCCGAGCATGTAGGGCACCAGACCGGCGACGAAGTCGGTGTCGGGACCGGGCGTGGCTGCCTCGAAGGCGGCACCGAAACTCTCGACGGCCTGGCCCGCGATGCCCTCCGCGGTCTGCTGGGCCATGTCGATGCTGCCGTAGTGGTCCATCATGGCGCGGATCTCGGCGACGAGGTCGGGGTGGCGCTCGGAGCGTTCGAGGCTGAGGTACCGCCGCACCGTGCGCCGATCGGGTCCGACTGCGTGCTGCGTGAGGTGGATCAGCATCAGTGTCCGCTTTCCCTCGAAGAGGTCGCCGTTGATCTCCTTGCCGTAACGGGCCGGCTCACCGGTGAGGTTCAGCAGGTCGTCGCGGATCTGGAAGGCGGCGCCCAGGTGGAATCCGAACCGGTTCATCGGCTCGGCGTCGGCGTGGCCGTCCGAGCCGAGCAGGGCCCCCACGCGTAGGGGATGGATCGTGGTGTACCAGCACGTCTTGCGCATGATCAGCTCGAGGTAGGCCTCCACGTTCACCGAGTGCTCCGGCGACCGTCGCCACCCGAGCTCGGTGGCCTGCCCCTCCAGGGTCCGCAAGGCCATCACCTCGAACTCCCCAGCGATGCGATCGCCGAGTTCGTCGGGCAACCCTCGAAGGTGTCCTCTCAGCACACGGTTGGCGATCACGGCCAACGCATCACCGGCGTTGAGGGCCAGACCGATGCCGTGCTCGGAGGGCAGGGTCGGCCGGCCTCGCCGCTGTTCGCTTCCGTCGACGATGTCGTCGTGGATCAGGAAGGCGTTGTGCAGCAGTTCGATCGACACTGCCACCCCCAGCGCATCGCGGGCTCCTCCGAACGCTCCGCACGCAGCGAGGCAGAGGCTGGGACGCAGGGCCTTGCCCGGCCGGGTGGGGTACGTCCGAGCCAGACGGTAGAGCCAATCGTGTGGTTCACCATCGGGCAGCTCATCCAGCATGGCCCGCCGTACGCGACGCCCCTCGGCGTGGAGGCGTGCCTCCACGCCGATGGCGTCGACGGGCTGCTTCGTCCCGCCTGCTGCCCCTGGACTCTCCACCGCCTCTTCCCCCTTTTCGGCGGATACGTTTTGATCCTAGGTGTACGATTCGTACAGTTCTGGCGGAGGCGAGTCCTTGAGCGAAACAACGGATCTCTTTGCCCTCCACGGAGCCATCGATCGTTATGCGCAGAGGTTGCCCGATGGTCCCGCCGGAGTCCCACCCCTCTTCTCCCCACTGGGGGACACAGTGGGGTGGTTCGACCGCCTGGCCACTGCGATCGCACCGACGGAGTTCTCCGACGGGGACGGCTCCGGAATCGACCAGGACTCCGTTGCCGGCGTCGAAGGGCCCTTTCCCGGAGTCGACGAGGCTCTCGCACACATGGCGGAGCGTCGACCACGCGGGCGTAGCCAACAGCGCCGGCTGCTCGCGATCGCCGACCTCGCCCGCGTCGATCCTTCGTACGGGCCGGAGGGCGAACACGCGGAACTGACGGCGCTGGCGTTGCGTCCCCTCACCTCTGACGGATCGTTCGACACCGCGCGGGCGTTGCTGTCGATGCTCGTCGATGTGGAGACCTTTGCCGGCGCCGAGCAGTGGGAGGCACTGCAAGCCGCCGCCGGTGACGTCTTCACCGAGACGCTTCGGGTTCAGCATTCCCCTCCTGCCTGTGCGAGCTGGATCACGCAGACCGAGGTCGCCGGCAAGAAGGTCGACGCCCTTGTGATCGAGACGACGTTCCAAACCGATCAACTGGGACGGCGCGAAGTGCTCAACTATCTGAATCCCGAGAACTGGCCGGACTGCAGCGAGTACTGGTGCTCGATGGAATTCCTGGGACGCTCCAGATCCACCCGCACCTATCTGGAGATCGTGAGCCTCGACTGCCGGAACCGAAGCATCCTTCCGCTCCGCACCTGCCTGGACTTCCGCACCAGGGTGACCCGCAGTACCACCACGCTGACCTACAACCTCTCGACGAACCAGACACGTGGTGATGGCAAGGTGGTGGTCGACCAGGGCTGGATCCGAATCTCGGACGCCGCGCCGGCCGGCGTCACCGTCCGAACCCACAAGATGGTGAAGTTCGGACCGCCCTTCGATGGGGTCTCGATGTGCAGGATTGTGTGTTTGACCGGCTACGGCGAGGTGGCCGAGGAGATGCTGTTCTCCTGCGCCCTCGACCCCGACTGAGGGAGGTGAGGTGTGACCCAAAAAGGCGATCACATCGATGAGGACATGGTGCAGGGAATGTTGCGGGCCGCCGTGGACGCCACGGTCACCTTGACCACCAACGCGCTCAACGACGCGGCTGAGGGATGGTTGTCGTCCCTCGAGCGCGCCCTGGCCGGCGACTACACCGCGGCGGACGGCGCCAAGGATGCCGCGGCGGTGGCGTCACGCTGGATGGACGACCTCACGCAGCTGGCCGGAATCTGGAAGCCGGTTGCTGCCCAGGCGCCGGGGAAGGTGTCGCACCGGACGAAGCCTCCGGAGACGTAACCCATGGCGCGCGACCCGCTCCTGAAGGCAGCAGACGGCTTTGTCGCCTTGGCGCAATCCTGGAACGGGTTCGCCGCCCAGGAGTTCAAGCGCCTCGCCTCCCGTATCGACCGCGAGCGACCGATGACCGTCGCCGACGCGAGCCAGGCCGCAGCTCGGGCGACGCTGGTGGCGTGGCTGGGGTTCGTGGGGCTGGCGAACGAGATGCTCGACGCGGTGACCACGATCACCACCGTGCCCGCCGTGCAGGTCACGGTCCGGGGCAAGGCGCGGCGCTCCGCTTCCGTTCGTCAACTGCGACTGGCCGACGGTGCGTTCGCCGGCGGGCCCACCGTCGAGCTGAAATCCGAGCCGTTCTTCGACCCCGCCGAACTGGGCCCGCGGTGTGTGGCGTTCACGATGACCCTCGAGCTGGTGGCGCCGACAGGGAAGTACCGGGTGCCCGTCGAGATCGTCGCTCCCGACGGTTCGGTGGAGGTCGAGTTCGTCGTGGTCGAAGTGCCATGACCGACGAGGCGCTGGCGCTCGACGAACTGCTGGATCGTGCCGTGGAGGCCATCGACGCCGGCGACGTGGAAACGGCACGGTTGCTGGCCGGGACGCTCCTGGTCAGCGAGGAAGATGAGGACGAGGGCGACTGGACGATCCCCGCTGACGGGGCCGGGGAGTTACGCCGCCTCACCATGGTCTTCTGCGATCTGGTCGGATCGACCGCGCTGTCGGCGCGCCATCCGCCTGAGGTGTACCGGGCCATCGTCGGGCGCTACCTACGCACGTGCCGGACCGTCATCGAAGATCGCTACGACGGCTACGTCGCCAACATCAAGGGCGACGGTCTGCTGGTGCTGTTCGGATTTCCGGTGGCGCACGAGAACGACGCCGAACGCGCCGTGCAGGCAGCGCTCGATCTGGTGGACGCAGTCAGGGCGCTCTCGGTTGGTGCTCCCAGGGGCGAGCAGCTGAACGTGCGGGTGGCGGTGCACAAGGGGATCGTCTATCTCGATCGGGCCGAGGCTGAGGTCTACGGTCTTGCCGCCAACCTGGCCGCGCGACTGCACGAGCTCGCCCAACCGGGCACCATCGTCGTGTCCGACGAGATGCGGATGCTCATCGGCCATGCCTTCGAACTCGATGCCCAGGAACGGGCACAGGTAAAGGGCATCGATGCGCCCCTGCAGTCGTGGAGGGTGGTGGGTGAGCAGTCGCGTCCGAGCGGCACGAGGCGGACATGGTTGGCCCCGCTGATCGGACGCGCCGCGGTGCAGGAGGAACTCTCGAGCATGTGGGCGCGCCGGCCAGCCAATGCCGCCCTGATCGGGCCGCCCGGGGTGGGCAAGACCCGCCTCGCGCAGTGGATGCTCGAGCAGGTGAGGGTGGAAGGGGCGACACACCTCGAGCTGGCCGGCTCGGCGTCGTATTCGCGCATCGCCTACTCACCGGTGCAGCGTGCTATCGAAGCCGCCTGTGGCATCGAGCGTGCCACCCCCGCAGCCGAACGCCTCCGCCTGCTCCGGGATCATCTCGAGACCATCGGACTCGGCAACGACGCCACGGTGGCGCTGCTGGCCCCCCTCCTCGACCTCGATCCCCGGCATGGCTACGAGCCCCATCCCTCCGATGCCGGACGGCTCCGCGACTACATCGCGGCTGCGGTCACTACGTACGTGATCCAACGGCTGTCCGATTCACCGGGACTGCTGCTGATCGAGGACGTGCACTGGTTCGACGACGCCACCACCCAGGTCATCCTTCGCCTGGCGGCCTCACCGCCGCGCGACACTCTCCTGCTCCTCACGATGCGTCCGGGTACCCGCATCGCAAACGGCCCGTGGACTCAGATGGAGGTGGCGCCCCTCGACGAGGCGGATGCGGCCGATCTGGTGGACGCGCTGGCCCCCACGGACCTCGGCCCCGCGGCCCGCTCGGCCATCCTGGATCGAGCCGAGGGCATCCCGTTGTATCTGGAGGAGCTCGTACGCAGCTCGGCGCCCGCGGCCGTCCCGAACGTGCCCCCGTCCACAACGTCCCCCCCGGGGGACATCCCCGAGGTGCTGTACGAGTCGCTCGTGGCCAGGTTGTACGAGGCCCCTGACGGTGCTGATGTTGCAATGGCCGCGTCCACACTCGGACGCGAGGTGGACCTCGATGTGCTCGCTCGATTGGTGGGGTCGCCCGGCGCCGAGTTGGGGGCGGTGGTCGAACGTTTGATACATGCCCAAGTGCTGGAACGAATGTCGCGGCCGGGCTGGGTGCGTTTCCGCCACCAACTTCTCCAGGAGGTGGCCTACGGTCTCCTGCCCCCCGGGTCGGCGCAGCGGCTGCATGCGGCGGCGGCCGATGCGTTGCTCGACGCCATGCCGGGAACCCTCATCGAATGGAACTCGGTGTCGGATCATCTCCTTCGGGCCGGGCGGGGTCGGGCCGCGGCGGCTGCGCTGGAGCACGCCGCCGGTCGGGCTCGTCGCACCGGGCAGCTCCAGGAGTGCCGGGACCATCTCGACCGAGCCATCGCCGTGCTCCCGGCTGGCACGCCGGCATTGGAGGTTCGCCTGAGGCTGGGGCGCGGGTTCTTCGCCGTGAGCATCGAGGGGAACGCCAGTCCCTCGGCCAGCCTGGACTACGAGCGTTGCATGGAGCTGGCCCTGGCCGACCCGGGTAGTGACGAGATGTTCTCCACCCTCATCTCGCTCTGGGCCTTCTACTCCGTGAGGGCGGAGTTGGCGCGCGCCGAGAAGATTCTCGAGGCGCTCCGTACCGTGTGCACGGGCGAGCGTCAGTGGTTCCTCCCCCAGAACCTGGCGGGGTTCGGCGTGCTCGACTGGTATCGGGGCGACTTCGAGGCCTCGCACAACCGCTTGGAGGAGGCGGTCGCCGCGCAGCACCTCGTCGCCGCGGAGCATCCCCCATCCGGCTGGTCCATCCCCAATGACCAGCGGGTCTCCATGCAGGTCCATCTCGGTCTGGCGCGATTCATGCGGGGCGATCCTGCGGGTGCCGAGGAGGCTCTGGGGCAAGGGCTGGATCGGGCCGAGCGGTTGCACTTCCCCGAGGGGCCCTTCAGCGCCGCCTACGCCGGGATCTACGGCGCCTGGATGTCCTTCCAGTGCGGCGAGCTGACCCGCGCCCGCCAGCGGGCCGAGCGAGTGGCCCAACTCGCCGCCGATCACGGTTTCGAGTTCTGGGCGCTCACCGCGGCAACGCAGCAGACCTTGACCGAGGCGCGAGCGGCGCTTGAACAGGACCCGCCCGAGGTGGCCACGGCCGCGGCCACGCTCGGCGCCATCGGGGGTCTCGTCATGTTGTGGGAGGCGCTCGGGGCGCGTGTGTTCCTTCCCTCGGTCCAGGGTGCGGCCGGCGGTCTGCTCTTGGGCGCCGGTGACCCCGACAGCGCTCGCGCCATGCTGACTGCCTGCCTCGACGCGGGGGCGGCGACCGGTGTGCAGTTCTATGCCGCCGAGACTCGCCGCCTGTTGGCGGGCATGATCGCCGAGCCCGAGGGGCGGCGGTCCGAGTTGCGCACGGCGTGGGAACTGGCGTGTTCGCAGGGAGCGGTTCCCTTCCAGCTGCGGTGCGCGCTGGATCTGCTCGACAACGGCGACGACGACGCACCGAGGTTGCTCGAGCGCGTCCTGGCCGCCTTCGCACCCGACGCCAGCTATCCCGAGCTCGACCGGGCCCGCGCCCGGCTCGGCGGACGGTGAGCGGCCGTCGCATCGTCATCCTCGGGGGTGGCATGGCGGGCATGGCGGCGGCCTGGCGGCTGAGCGAGCCGGGCTGGCGTCACAACTACGAAGCGATCACCCTCTTCCAGCGCGGCTGGCGTCTGGGCGGCAAGGGGGCGAGCAGCAGGGGTGTGCACGGCCGGATCGAGGAACACGGCCTGCACATCTGGCTCGGCTACTACGAGAACGCCTTTCGGTTGTTGCGCGAGTGCTACGCGGAGCTCGATCGCCCTCGCACCGACCCGGAAGCGCCTGTGCAGTCCTGGCACGATGCGCTCGTTCCTTCCACGACGGTGGGCCTCGAGGAGCCGGCCGCTTCCGGATGGTCGCACTGGCTGGGCGACTTCGCCGCCAACGATCTGGTGCCCGGCGAGCCCGACGCACCGGGCGAGCCGATGTCAGTCGAGGACTGGGTGCGCAGAGCCCTCGGTCTGGTGGCCGACTTCCTCGGTTCGCTACCCGGCGGCGCAGGCCTGCTACAGGTGTTGCAGAACGCGGGCGGGACGACCGGTTCGGGGCTACCCGACCCGGCCACGTTGGAGGTGCTGGTGTCGGAGGCCGGCGAGCACCTGGCCGAGGTGCTGGGCCACGAAGAGGAGCACGGTCGAGGGTGGGCGCTGGTCTCGGTGGTCATGGCGACGATGCGCGGAATCGTGGTGGACGGTCTCCTCACCAACCCCGACGGGTTCCGGGCGATCAACGACGAGGACTATCGGGCGTGGATTCGCCGGCACGGAGCGTCCGAGGACGCCGTGCAGTCCACCCTGGTGCGGGGGCTGTACGACCTGGTGTTCGCCCAGGACGACCGGGATCCGTCCCACACGTCCTTCGGTGCGGGATGGGGCGTGTTCCTGTCGGCCAAGACCTTCTTCGATTACAAGGGCGCCATCTTCTGGAAGATGACGGCGGGAATGGGCGACGTCGTGTTCGCCCCGCTCTACCAAGCCCTCCGCCGGCGGGGAGTCGACTTCGAGTTCTTCCATCGTGTCGATGCGCTGGACCTCTCCGATGACGGTCTGACCGTCGATGCGGTGCGCATGGGACGCCAGGTGGCGCTTCGCCCCGGCGTGGAGCGCTACGAGCCGTTGGTGCGCGTGAAGGGCCTGCCGTGCTTTCCTGACCGACCGCTGGTCGGCCAGCTCGATGCCCCGGAGGCCATTGCCGAGGCTCCACTCGAGCATCACTGGTGCGAGTGGCCCGACGCCGAGGAGCGTGTGCTGCGGCGCGGCGAGGATTTCGATGACATCGTTCTCGCCACCTCGCTCGGCATGGTGCCGCTCGTCTGTGCCGAGTTGGTGGCACGCCGGCCGGAGTGGCGCGCCATGACCGACCATGTGCGCACGGTGGCCACGCAGGCCTTCCAGGTGTGGCTGGGCCCGTCGGAGGAAGAGCTCGGGTGGGCGCACCCCGGTGTGACCACCTCGGGCTATCAGAAGCCGTTCGACACGTGGGCTTCGATGCCCCAGGTGCTGCCGGCCGAGGACTGGCCCGTAGGCGACCGTCCCAGGACGGTCGCCTACTTCTGCGGCACGCTCGTGGCGGCGTCATGCCCTGACGCCGACGAGGCCCGTCGCGCCCGTGCGCAGGTCCACGATGACGCCGTGCGTTTCTTGTGCGACGGGGTGAGTCACCATCTTCCCGGCTTCGCCTGG
>JANMIX010000325.1:0-6912 GCA_031376015.1 Acidimicrobiia bacterium
GATCGTGGTGGTGGTGCCGGGATGATCGAGTTCCCACTCCGACGCCAGGCGTTCGCGCTCGGCGGCCCGCACCGCCAAGTCGAGTTCGGGGTTCGGGCTCAGCACCGCATCCTCGGTGAGAGGTATCGGGTTGGCGGGCCAGGCGCCGTAGACGGTGGCGGACGACAGCACCACCACGTGACGGGCGCCGCCGTCGCCGGCGGCGTCGAGCACCGCCCTGGTCTCCTCCAGGCCGCCGGCCAGGTGCACGAGCGTGCAGCCCTCGTCGAAGTGGAGTTTCAGCCCCGGCGCCAGGAGTTCGTCCTCGCCGATGGCTCGCGCCTGCTTGCCGGCGGCGGCCAGCCGTTCGAGCACGCGCCGGCCGAGAGGATCGCGGGCACCGGTGACGATTGTGAGGGGCACCGCCCTACGATGCCACCGTGAACGGCCTGACGGCGAGCGCGAACCTCATGGTTCCCCGATGAGCGACGACCCCTTCTCCCAGCTGGGCCCCCTCGGCGACATGTTCCGCATGATGCTGTCGCAGCAAGGGGCCGGCACCTGGGAGGTGGCCGTGCAGCTGGCCGTGCAGGTGGCCACCGAGGGTATGGCCGAGCCGAACGTGGACCCCACGGCGCGTATCCAGCTGGAACAACTGGCCCGCGTGGCCGAATTGCAGGTGTCCAACGCCACCGGTCTGGACGTGAGCGCCAGCACGCTGCGAGCCGCCCCCGTGAACCGGTCGCAGTGGGTCGAGCGAAGCACCGGGGCATACCGGAACCTGCTGGAGACCCTGGCAGGGTCGCTCAACCAAGGCCCCTCGGAACCAGCGGACGATCTCGATCCGCTGGCCCGCATGCTCGCGCCGATGCTCGACGCCATGCGCCCCATGCTGGTGGGCGTCACCGCCGGCTCGATGCTGGGGCACCTGGCCCGACGGTCCTTCGGCCAGTACGACCTCCCCATCCCCCGCGACGGCGACGAGTTCCTGGTGGTGGTGCCCAACCTGGACGAGTTCGCCGGCGAATGGAGCGTGCCGCCCGACGACCTCTACCTGTGGATCTGCCTACACGAGGCCACCCACCACGCCGTGCTGCGGGTGCCACACGTGCGCGCCGCCATGGCCTCGATGCTGGGCGAGTACGCCGGCGGCTTCGCCCCCGACGTCGACGCTTTGGGGCGGCTCTTCGGCGAGCTCGACCTCGACGTGACCGCCGAGGGCGGCCTGGAGGCGATGCAGTCGCGATTCAACGACCCCGAGGTACTGCTGGGCGCCATGGTGTCTCGCCAGCAGGAGGCGCTGCGGCCTCGTCTCGACGCGCTGGTGGCAGCAGTGGCCGGCTATGTCGATCACACGATGGACCGGATGGGACCGGGCCTCATCAGCTCCTATCGGATGCTGACCGAGGCGCTGCGACGGCGCCGCGTCACCGCCGATCCCTCCGATCGTTTCGTGGAACGCATGGTGGGTCTCGAACTCACCCAAGCTACCTACGACCGCGGCCACGCCTTCGTGACCGGCATCGAGGAGCGCGCCGGCGCCGAAGGCCTCGGCCGGCTCTGGTCCGATCCCCGACACCTGCCCACACCGGCCGAGATCGACGCGCCAGGTCTGTGGTTGGCGCGCATCGACCTGGGCGACTGAGGTTCGGCCCCCCGGCCGCAGAGCGCTGCGTTCAGCCCTGCCCGGGCAGGCCGATCGGTGCCGATTCACCCCAGCCGCCGCCGAGTCGCGCGGCCAGCTTGGTGTGGCGCACGCCGGTGGCATAGGCGAAGGCGGCGAACCCGGCGGCAATGGCCACCATGGCGTAACCCAGTTGCGCGGGGATGGGCACGATCACCGGCAGAAAGCCACCCAGCACCCAGACGATCTGGAACCGCGTCTCGAAGCCGGCGAAGGAGCGCCCGAAGTTGGCGTCGGGGGCATCACGTTGCACCAGCGAATCGAACGCCAATTTGGCGGCATTGGCGCCCATGCCCACCGACGCGGCCAGCAGGCATGCACCCAGTAGCCCGCCCGACACCGCCGCCAGCGCGGCCAGCACCATGAGGCAGGCCAGAGTGCCCAGCAGGATGCGCTCCTCGGGCAGTATCCGCCGCACCCTCGGAGCCAGCACCGACCCGACGAGGCCGGCCGCCACCGAGCATCCGATGACCAGCCCGAAGTGCCAGGTCGGGGCTCCCTCGGCACCCGGGGCCTGCGCCACGGGCAGACCGGTTGCCTGCCGCACCGCGCGGCCGAGGGCGAGGCCGACCGGCACGGGCCCGTCGGCCCCGCCGCCGCGCAGGTCAAAGGCCAGCAGGAACGTGGTGAACCCGACGATGCCCCGCAGCAGACCCATCGCCTCCGACGCCTGGTGGATGCCCTCACCCCGCAGTTCGGCCGTCTCGAGTTCGCCCGCGGGCTCCGGGGCCACCGCCGTCGTCTTCAGTCGGAGGGCCAGCACCACCGCGACGATCGAGGTGAGCGCACCGAGCAGCAGCGCCGAGGAACCCCCGAAGAGCTTCACCAGCAGGGCGGCCGGCGCCGCCGCCAGGAACCCCATCACGCCGGACAGCACGGCCAGACGGGAGTTGGCCCGCACCAGACCGGCCTCGCTGTCGACCACCGTCGGCACCAGCGCGCTCTTGGCGATGCCATAGGCCTTGCCCAGAACCAGCGCTGCGAAGGCGAGGGGGAACAGCAACAGGTCGTCGGTGTGAGGCGCCATGAAGAAGCACACGACGCCCCGCAGGGCGCAGGAACCGATGATCATGAGCCGGCGACCGCCGGCGACGCGATCGATGGCAGGGCCGATGAGGGGGGCGACCACCGCGAACGGCGCCATCGTCAACACCAGGTACAGCGCCACCCGGCCTCGGGCCGCGCCGGTGGGGATGGAGAAGAACAGCGAACCCGCCAGCGAGGTGGCGATGATGGCGTCGGTGGCGACCGACATCGCGTGCACCCGGGCCAGGGTGGTGAAGGGCGAGGCCACCCAACCCCGCACGCCATCCCTTCGCGGGCTGGTCAAGGCGCGCCAGCCCGAATCATCCGAGCCGGATCGTCGCGCCGAGGGCATCGGGCTCATCGTACGGGCCGGGCCCGCACCCGGCGGTGCGCTCAGCCGGGCGCGCTCAGCCGGCGCGCGCTGCTTCGTACTTGTAGCCCAGACCCCTAATGGTCACGATCCGGGTCGGCTGCGAGGGTTCGGACTCGACCTTGGCCCGCAAGCGCTTGATGTGCACGTCCAGCGTCTTGGTGTCGCCCACGTAGTCGGATCCCCACACCCGGTCGATCAGCGTGTCGCGGGTGAGGACCCGGCCGGCGTTGTCCGCCAGCAACCACAGCAACTCGAACTCCTTGAGGGGCAGGCTCACGGCGTCGCCCCGGATGCGCACCTCGTGGCGTTCCGGATCGATCGTCACGTCGCCGACAGTCACCGCCTCGGGAGACGGCTCCGGTGAAGCGCCCTCGGCGGGCATCCGGCGCAGGACCGCTCGCATGCGGGCCACCAACTCGCGCAGCCGGTAGGGCTTGGTCACGTAGTCGTCGGCACCAACCTCCAGACCGACCACCGTGTCGATCTCCGACGACTTGGCCGTGACCATGATGATCGGGACCTTGCTGCGGCTGCGCAACTCCCGGCACACGTCCACGCCGGAGACCTTGGGCAGCATCACATCCAGCAGCACGAGGTCGGGCTTGACCACGTCGAAGAGGGCGAGACCTTCGGCCCCCGTCGCGGGCCACGACCACCTTGAAACCCTCGCGGGCGAGGCCGACGTGCAGCGCCTCGATGAACGCCTCCTCGTCCTCCACCACCAGCACCGTTGTGAGCGTCATCATCAGCCCGCTCTCGTCGCTCCATCGCCATCGTTGCTGAGGCTCACGATGCCCGGCCCTGAGGGCAGGATCAGCGTGAACGTCGAGCCTTCGCCCTCATGAGAAGCCACCCGCACATCACCCTCGTGGTTCGATGCCACATGGCGGACGATGGCGAGGCCCAGACCGGTTCCGCCGGTCTGGCGGCTCCTGGCCCGATCCACCCGGTAGAAGCGTTCGAAGATCCGCTCGAGGTCGCGGGCGGGGATGCCGATCCCGTGGTCCTCCACCTCGATGGCGAGACGGTCCCCCTCGACCGACACTGCCACGCGCACGTCCACGGTGTCACCGGTGTCGGAGTACTTCACGGCGTTGTCGAGGAGGTTGAAGATGGCCGAGGTGAGCTGCCGGCGATCACCCACCACCGTGAGGCCGCGGCGAGGCTCGGCCACCCGGATCTCGATGCCGTGCTGCTCGGCGGCGGGCCGGATCCTCTCCACGGCTTCGGCCAGCACGAGATGCACCGGTACGGGATCACGGGTCTTGGCTTCCTCCGCCTCGATGCGGGTCAGCTCCAACAGGTCGTCGATGGTGCGGCCCACCCGGAAAGCCTCGGTCATCATCCGCTCGGCCAGCCGGCGGGCCACATCGAGGTCCTCCTCGCCGGCCAGTGTCTCGGCCAGCAGGGCCAGCGCCCCCACCGGCGTCTTCAGCTCGTGGCTGATGTTGGCCACGAAGTCGCGCCGAACCGCCTCGAGGCGACGGCGCTCGGACACGTCGTCGATGACGGCCAGCGCGCCGACGGTGCGGCGGTGGTCGTCGAGCGGGGTGGCCCGGACCACCAACGTGCGCCGGGGCGGGCCGAACAGATCGAGCGAGCGCTGCTGAGTGCGGCCCTCGAGCGCGCCTTCGATCAGCTCGATGATGGCGGCGGACACCAGGGCTTCACCGTGGCGGGCCACCGCGAACGTGGTGGCCACCCGGTTGCGGAAGATGATCTCGCCCGTCTCGCTGGCGATGATGACGCCCTGGGGGATGTGATCCAGCGCGTGGGCGAGACGGGTCTCGGCCACCTCGGCGTCGCCCCGGCCCATCACCGAGGCGTCGGCGGCGCGTTCGAGGCGGGCGAGGGTGCGGTCGACACCTCGGTGCTCCCCCGGCGGCGGTGTCTCCTCCAGACGGAGCGCCACGTTCACCAGCCGGCGCACCAGAGCGCGCCGCCAGCGCAGGCGCCGCCATGCGTAGGTGAGCAACAGCGCGACCACTGCGACCCCGACGACGGCCGCCACGACCGGGCTGATTCGAACGACAAGGACAGCCAGCGTCATGGACTCCACCATGACACCTCTGCAGGGCGCGCCACCGTCACCGCACCTCGGCGGTGAGATGCCGGGTGTCGCCGGTGAGCAGATACCGCAGCCGGGCGGTCACGATGGCAGCGTGGTCGGCGATGCGCTCCAGGGCGCGACCGGCCTCGAAGGTACGAATGGCCAGCAGTGCCGCGTCGGGGCCCTCGAGACCCACGATCTCGCGCAGCAGTTGCGCCACGTGCAGTTCGATCTCCGCCGACACCGACGCAACCTGGTTCGCCCGCGTCAGGTCGCGATCGGCCCATGCCGCCAGCGCCTCGCGGTACTGACGGATCACCACCTCGGCCATGGATTCCAGCAGCGAGTAGGTGGGTGTGCACGAGCGCAGCAGGGTCAGATCCGGCGCCACCTTCAGCACCCGCAGGCACAGATCGCCGATGCGCTCGAGTTCGCTGATGACCCGCAGCACCGACACCACTACCCGCAGGTCGGTGGCCACGGGCGCCTCCCGGCGCAGCACGTCGTAGCACTGCTCGGTCAGTGACACCGCCATGGCGTCGATCTCGTCGTCGGCCGCCAGCGCAACGGGCACCCCCGCGATGTCGCCGTCGCAGAGCATGCGACGCATGCGCTCCAGGTTGGCGTCGACGAGCAGGCCCATCACCTCGACCTGGAGGCCGAGTTGATCGAGCTCGGCATCGAACGCCTGGCGCAGCGAGCCGGAGTCCGCCATCAGCTCAGCCGAAACGTCCGGTGACGTAATTCTCCGTGCGGGGATCCGCCGGGTTCGAGAACATCTTCTCGGTGGAGTCGAACTCCACCAGCACCCCGGTGCGGGTATCGCTCTCCTCGTTGACCTCGGTGGTGAAGAACCCACACCGGTGCGACACCCGGGCCGCCTGCTGCATGTTGTGGGTGACGATCACGATGGTGAAGCGCTCGCTGATCTCGAGCATCAACTCCTCGATCCGCCCGGTGGCGATCGGATCCAGGGCCGAGCAGGGTTCGTCCATGAGGATCACCTCCGGCTCCACCGCGATGGCACGGGCGATGCAAAGTCGCTGCTGCTGGCCGCCCGAGAGCCCGAGCGCCGATTTGTGCAACCGATCCTTCACCTCGTCCCACAGGGCGGCGCCGCGCAGCGCCTTCTCCACAACACCTTCGAGGTCGCTCTTGGAGATGCCCGCCACCCTTGGCCCGTAGGCGACGTTGTCGAAGATCGACTTGGGGAACGGGTTGGGCTTCTGGAAGACCATGCCGATTCGGCGGCGGACCTCAGTGACGTTGATGTCGCGGGCGTAAAGGTCGGTGCCGTAGTACCGCACCTGCCCTTCGACGCGGGCGATGTCGATCAGGTCGTTCATCCGGTTGAAGCAGCGCAGCACGGTGGTCTTGCCGCAACCGGAGGGACCGATGAAGGCGGTGATCTCGCTCTTGCGGACGACCAGGTCGACGTCGCGCACGGCGCGGAAGGCGCCGTAGAACACATTCAGGCCCGACACTTCGAACACACGCGTTCCCTGGGCGGTGTCGGGATCCTGCACTGAGGGAGCCGCGGAGGGGATCACCCGGATGTCGGGGACGGCGCGGTCCGGCGGAGCGGCAGTGGGGGTCATCGGTTCGACCTCTTCCATGGTCAGGAGGCTGTCAGCGCGAAGCGCGACGAGACGAATCGGGCGGCGACGGTGCAGAACAACACGATGGCGATGAGGGTAAGTGCGGCACCCCAAGCCAGTGACTCCCCACCGGGCTGGGTGACGTTGGAGAAGATCTGGGTCGACAGCGCCGTATTGACCCCGGAGAGCTCCCAATTGGTGA
>JANMIX010000731.1:0-8542 GCA_031376015.1 Acidimicrobiia bacterium
GAGCAGTGGGCGGCCACCGTGGCCACGCTGGTCGATGCCCTCGACATCGTCCTGGTCCGGGTCCGGCACCGGGTCAATGTCCGTGACGCCCGCCGGTTGAGCGTGCGGACCCGTGAGCGGGGCGCGGTGCTGGTGGTGCTGGGGACCACCTGGCCCGAGGCCCCCGAGATGCGTCTGCAGGCCACCGCCGGGGAGTGGACGGGTCTGGGGGAGGGCCACGGCCATCTGCAGGCCCGCCGTCTGGTGGTCGAGGCAGACGGCCGGCGGGGGGCGGCACGGACCCGCCGGGTGGAGTTGTGGCTGCCCGCCCCCGACGGCGGCCTGGCAACGGCCGAACCCCTGGCCGAGGTGCGTCCCTTCCTGCGTCCGGCGGAGGGCCGGGGATGAGCCGGCGCAAGGAAGCGTCTTCGGGCCCGGGGTTTTCGGGTGCCGCGTTCCGGCCCGGCCGGGTGCGCACCCTGGTGTTCGACTGTCCCGACTGGGCGGTGGTGGCGGCCGGGGTTTCTCTCGAACATCCCGCTGCGGTTTTCGTCGCCAACCGAGCGGTGGTCACCTCGCCCGCGGCGCGCACCGAAGGAGTGGTGGTGGGCATGCGCCGGCGGGAGGCTCAGGCCCGCTGTCCCGAACTGGCCGTGCTCGAGCCCGACCCTGCCCGTGACGCCCGCGCCTTCGAACCGGTGGTGGCTGCTCTCGATGCGCTGTGTCCCCGCATCGAACGCACCGCGCCGGGACGGGGTGCGTTTCCCACTCGTGGTCCGTCGCGCTACTTCGGGGGCGATGAGGCCCTCGCCGTTCGTGTCCGCCGCTTGGCCGGTGCCCAACTGCCCGAGGGATCGGGTGCGGTGGTGCGGGTGGGTGTGGCCGACGGGCCCTTCGCCGCCGCGCTGGCGGCGGGTGCCGAGGTGATGGTCCCTGAAGGAGCCAGCGCCGCCTTTCTGGCACCGTTCTCACTGGAGGTGCTGGGGCACCCCGATCTGGTGGACGTGTTGCGACGCCTCGGCCTGCGCACCCTGGGCGACCTGGCGGCGTTGGGGCACGCCGAGGTCATGGGCCGTTTCGGGGCTCTCGGTGCGGCGCTGCACCGGCTGGCGTCGGGCTTCGACCCCCACCAACCCCTGACCCGCCCGCCACCCCCCGAACTGACGGTGGAGGCCGAACTCGACCCGCCCGCCGAGCGGGTGGAGGCTGCTGCCTTCGTGGCCCGGAGTCTGGCGGGCGAACTGCAGGCCCGACTCGCCGTGCGCGGTGAGGCCTGTGCCCGCGTGTTGGTGGTGGTCGAGACCGAACACGGTGAGCGGATGGAGCGGCTGTGGCGCATGGATGGTGCGGGCACCGGCTTGGTGCTCAGTGCCGGCGCCATGGCCGACCGGGTTCGCTGGCAACTCGACGGGTGGTTGCACTCCGCCGACCGTCCCACCAGTGGGATCAACCTGTTGCGCCTGGTGCCCGACGAGGTGGTGGCGGCCACCGGACGGCAACTGGGATTCTGGGGTGGCGCGGCGGGCGCCGACGAGCGGGTGCTGCGGGCCCTGGCCCGCCTCGAGGGTCTGTTGGGACCCGACGCGGTGATGGTGCCCGAGTGGCGCGGTGGCAGGGATGAGCAACTGGCGTTGTTGCCGGCCGGCGCGGTGGATCTGGCGGAGAACCGCTCGGCGCAGGTGCAACCCCGGGCGCAGCAGGGATGGGCAGCCGACGGGCCGCCGCCGTGGCCTGGCCGCCTGCCCCTGCCGGCGCCCGCCCGGGTGCTCCCCGAACCCGTGGTGGTGAAGGTGCTCGACGTGCACGGCATGCCGGTGCTGGTCGACGGTCGGGGGGCCATCAGCACCGCCCCCGCCCTTCTGGTCAGTGATCGCACCACACCACTGGAGGTCACCGCCTGGGCTGGCCCCTGGCCCATCGACGAGCGATGGTGGGAAACCGGTGCACGTCGCCGCCGTGCTCGCTGCCAGGTGGTGACCGCCGACGGCGTTGCCCGCCTGGTCACCTGCGAGGGCGGCGCCTGGCGAGTCGAAGCGGTCTACGACTGAGCCGTTGGTGTCGGGGGTGGAGCCTCGGTTCAGGTCATTGAGTGTCGGGACGCTTGACCCAGGAGGGGGTGGTGGAGCGGCCCATGGCCACGTCCTCGCCGAGGTCATCGTCGGGCGAGGTTTGTGCATTGGTCGAGATGTCGATGATCCGCCGGGTCAACTCCCCGACGCGGAGATCGGGATCGGCCAGCCATGCGAGGTCGCCGAGGGAACCCGACAGGGAGTCGCAGTCGGCCATCACCCGATTGCGTCCCGCGGCCTTGGCCCGCAGCAGGGCCGCATCGGCCCGGGCCACGGTGGCAGTGAACCCGTCGACCCCGCGTCCCGCAGCCACGCCCACGCTCACGGTGAACCCCGGGCCGTTACCGCGGTGGAGCGCGAGGGCCAGCGACTCCTGTAGCCGCTCGGCGATGTGGAGTCCCTCGGTGAGGTCCGATTCGGGGGCCACCACCACGAACTCCTCGCCGCCGAAGCGACCGACGAGATCCTTGGGCCGAACCGCCACCCGGAGAACACCGGCCAGGATGCGCAGAGCCTGATCGCCGGCTTCGTGGCCGTGGGCGTCGTTCAGCCGCTTGAAGTGGTCGACGTCCACGAACAGCACGGCGAAGCCGGCGTCGTCGATGAGGTCGCGCAGTCGCTCCATCAGCGAACGGCGGTTGAGCAGACCGGTGAGCGGGTCGGTGTCGGCCTGCAGCCGGGTGTCGGCCATGGCCCGTTGCAGGTGCACGCGCTCGGCGGCCTTGCGGGCCACCAGCGACAGCAGCTCGATCTGGGTCTCCTCCGGTGGGGCATCGGAGGCCGACACCATGTGCACCACACCGACGGTGCGACCGGCTGCGGCCATGGGCACGCAGGCGGCGCTCTGCCCGTTCAAGTCTCGATTGCGCAGCTGTGGACACGCATCGAGCCCGCCGGCGTCGTCGAAGATGGTGAGCTGGCCCCGCTGGGCGGCAGGGCACTGCGACGGCGAACCCACCCGGCACCCTCCCGCCAGCAGGGTTTCGCGGCTCGCCACCACCCTGGCAAACGGGGATCGGTTCGAATCGGCGGCGATGACCTCGTAGCCCATGTCGGGCAGTTCGTGGTCGAGCAGGAAGCGCACGGTCTCCCACGTGTCGCGCTCGTCTCGGGTCATGTCCAGCGATCGGGTCAGCTGCGTCTCGAGCGTCGCCCGGCGTTGCGCGCCGGTGGCGTGGTCATCGCGTTCGGCCTGCAGGAGTTCGTCACGGGCCAGCACACGGTTGTTCACCAACCACAGCAGTGCCAGGGCCACGAGGATCAGGCCGGTGAGCGTGGGGATGGCGATCATGGTCTGGGAGATGTCGCGCTCGAGGGCGTGCTCAGCGATCAGTCGTTCGGGTTGGTAGACAGTCGCGCGAAGGCGGTCGATGGCAGTGTTCATCTCGTTCAGCGCGGTGCGGGCCTGGATCACGGTGGCGGCGTCGAACTGCGGCCGCTGGCCCGCTTTGAGCGCGAACGCTGTCTGGGTCAAGGCGGTGACGGCCCGGTTCAGGGTCAGCGCCGCCCGGTCGTAGGTTGCGATGACACCTGCTTCGGTCGGGGTGCCGATCTGGCTCTGCTCTAGTTGATCCCTCGCCGGTGCCGAGGCCACCCTGGTTCCTGCCGGCGGCATGGTGCCGTCGAGCACCAGGTGCTCCACCACGGTCGTCAGGCTGCCCAGGGCCTCCTGCATCCGTGACGCGGCGATGTCTGCCTGTTCGATGTGTTCCACGGTCGCGCGGGTTTCCTGGAGTTGATGGACTCGGACCCACGCGCACCCCCCAAGTACCACCAGGCTGAAGGCGCTGAGTGTGGCCACGCCCGCCAGGCGTGCCCGTGCTGACCGGCGCCGAGCCGGCGCCTCGATGACTGTGCCCATTGTCCCACCGATCCGTACGGGCTACTTGTGTGCATGTTATGTCGGCCGGTCCGGCGAATGTGTTGAGCCTTGTTCAGCCGATATTTCCCAAAGTGACCTCTGGCATAACCGAACAGATGTACCCCTTCTCAGGTTTCCGTGGGCAGGGGGATGGTGATGCCGCCGAGGCAGAGGTGGATCATGGCGGCGAGGTGGGCGGCTTTGGGGTGGCCGTAGCCGCGGCGGTTGATGAGCCGGATCTTGGCGTTGATGCCCTCGAGGCGGCTGTTGGAGAGGTGGTGTTCGACGGCGGCGAGGATGCCGTCGAAGTGCTTGCGGATCTGGCCGGCGAGGTTGACGAAGGGTCGGAGCCGGGATGCTGCGGCGGAGCGGCACCAGGCGCGGAGGTAGCGGCGGGCGTCGTCGGGGTGGACCTCGCGGTAGAAGGCGCGGAGGCGTTCTTTGAGGTCCCAGGCCCGCCAGAGGGCGTAGCGGTTGCGGCGCAGGGCCTTGAGGGCGTCGCGGTGTTCGTCGGTGAGGCGTTCGGCGCCGGCGCGGAGCGCGTAGCGGGTGCGTCGCCAGTCGCGGTCGCCGGTGCCGGATCCGTGTTCGCGGCCCATGGCCTTGTAGACGGCGTCGAGGGCGAGGTTGGCGAGACGGATGACGTGGAAGGGGTCGAAGCAGATCGCGGCTTGGGGGATGTGGTCGGCGCAGGGCTGGCGCCAGACGGTGGCCATGTCCATGGAGATCGCTTGGACCTGGGCGCAGCGTTCGGGGCCCAGCAGTTCGAAGAAGCTGGTGAGGGAGGCGTGGCTGCGGCCCTTGGCGACGTGCAGGACCCGGCCGGTGTCGTGGTCGGCGACGACGGTCAGGTATTGGTGGCCGCGCTTGTAGGAGATCTCGTCGACACCGATGTTGAACACGTCATTGAGTCGGCGGTCGTCGAGATGCTCGGCGACGACGCGCATCACCACGGCCTGCACTGCTTCCCAGGACACCCGCAGCAACTTGGTGACCGAGGTCTTGTCGGTCCGCTGGCAGAGCCAGGCGATGAGGTCCTCGAGATCGCTCGTGAAGCGGGCATTGGGCCGGGCCCAAGGCACCGCCTCGGTCCGGACCCGGCTACAGGCCCGGCAGTCGACCCGCCAGATCTCTGCTTCGATCCAGAGCTTCGACGCCGCCAGGTCGAGGTGTCGCCAGCGACGGGTCGACCGGTCATAGCCGGCAGCTGTCGCGCCGCAGGGGCAGCGATGACGGCGAGCCCGCCGGCGGACGGTGACCACGACGCCGACGGGTTCGAAGACCACCCGGGTAACCGACGCGCCCGGCAGGTCGAGCATCCGGTTGAATGCGGTCGAGACGCGCACGTTCGGCACTCCTTCGGCTCGGTTGTCTCAGCAACTCCCGAACCTAGAAGGGCCACCCGGACGTGCGCGTCTCGCGTCCACGCCCTCGAACACAACCCGATCAACAACGACAGCCTCGATCGCACCGAAGGAACACCCCTTTGCCCACAGGAACCCGAGTAGGGGAACAGATGTTCGATAGGGTCGCGGAGTGGCCTTCAACAACCCGGCCATGCCGTGGACCGAACTCGAACGCCGGCTCTCCGACAACGGCCGCGCCCCCTCGGCGCCACCGGGGGCCAACGGGGGCGACAGCCCGGCCTGGTCGCACCACCGCACCCCCTTCGAACCCACCGTCGTGCGCCGTCCAGGGGCGGTGCTCTACGCCGAGTTGCACGCGCATTCCAACTTCAGCTTCTTGGACGGGGCGTCACATCCCGAGGAACTGGCCGAGGAGGCCGCCCGGCTCGGCCTCGAGGCCCTGGCCCTCACCGACCACGACGGTTTCTACGGTGTGGTGCGTTTTGCCGAGGCAGCCCGGGCGGTGGGCCTGCCCACGGTGTTCGGGGTCGAACTGTCCCTCGGGCTCACCCGGCCCCAGGCCGGTCACGCCGATCCCGAGGGGCACCACCTGCTGGTGCTGGCCCGGGGTCCGGAGGGTTATGCCCGTCTGGCCAGCACGCTCAGCCGGGCCCATTTGCGGGGTCGGGAGAAGGGGAAGCCGCTCTATGAGTTGAGCGAGTTGGCCGAAGCGCACGGGGGGCACTGGCTGATCCTCACCGGTTGTCGCAAGGGGACGGTGCCTTCGGCGTTGGTGCAGCACGGGCCGGCGGCCGCAGCCCGGGCTCTGGCCGATCTGGTGGCGTTGTTCGGTCGGGCGAACGTGGCGGTGGAGTTGTGGGACCACGGCGACCCGCTCGACTCGGCCCGCAACGATGCCATGGCCGAGTTGGCGGCCCGGGCCGGCCTGGCCGCGGTGGCCACCAACAACGTGCACTACGCCACACCGGCGCGGCGCATGCTGGCCACCGCGTTGGCGGCGGTGCGGGCCCGGCGCAGCCTGGATGAGATCGACGGGTGGCTGCCGGCGGCTGCCACCGCGCACCTGCGCAGCGGGGTCGAACAGCAACGCCGGTTCCGTCGTTATCCGGGCGCGGTGGAGGCCGCCGCCCGCCTGGGCCTGGAGTGTGCCTTCGACCTGCACCTGGTGGCACCCTCGCTGCCCCCCTTTCCCTGCCCCGACGGTCTGGACGAGATGTCCTACCTGCGCCGCCTGACCGAGGAGGGCGCGGCGCGCCGTTACGGTCGCCGCGGTGCCGAGCGGGTGGTGGGGGCCTATGCCCAGATCGACCACGAACTGGCCCTCATCGACACCCTCGGGTTCCCCGGCTACTTCCTGGTGGTGTGGGACATCGTGGAGTTCTGCCGGCGTTCGGGCATCCTCTGCCAGGGTCGCGGGTCGGCCGCCAACAGCGCGGTCTGTTACGCGCTGGGCATCACCAACGCCGACGCGGTGGCGCTGGGCCTGCTCTTCGAGCGGTTCCTGTCGCCCGAGCGTGACGGGCCGCCCGACATCGACATCGACATCGAGTCGGACCGGCGCGAGGAGGCCATCCAGTACGTCTACCAACGGCACGGCCGCGAGCACGCCGCCCAGGTCGCCAACGTCATCACCTACCGGGCCCGCTCTGCGGTGCGCGACATGGCCAAGGCCCTGGGGCATTCCACCGGCCAGCAGGACGCCTGGTCGAAACAACTCGACGTGTGGGGCACGGTGGGCTCCAACCGAGCGGCCACCGATCACTCCATTCCCGAACCGGTGCTGGCCCTGGCCCAGCAGGTCGAGCACTTCCCGCGGCATCTCGGCATCCATTCGGGCGGCATGGTCATCTGTGACCGCCCCATCATCGAGGTGTGCCCGGTGGAGTGGGCCCGCATGGAGAACCGTTCGGTGCTGCAGTGGGACAAGGACGATTGCGCGGCGGCGGGGCTGGTGAAGTTCGACCTCCTGGGCCTGGGCATGCTCTCGGCGCTGCACAACAGCCTCGATTTCGTGCGGGCGGCGCGGGGCGAGGAGCACGCCATCGACCTGGCCCTGCTACCCCAGGACGACGAGGTCTACGCCATGTTGTGCCGGGCCGATTCGGTGGGCACCTTCCAGGTGGAGTCACGGGCCCAGATGGCCACCCTGCCCCGCCTCAAACCCCGCTGCTTCTACGACTTGGTGGTGGAGGTGGCCCTCATCCGCCCGGGGCCCATCCAGGGCGGGTCGGTGCACCCCTACATCCGGCGCCGCAACGGCACCGAGGCCGTCACCTTCCTGCATCCGCTCCTGGAGAAGTCCCTGGCCAAGACCCTGGGCATCCCGCTGTTCCAGGAGCAGTTGATGCAGATGGCCATCGACGTGGCCGGCTTCACCCCCGGCGAGGCCGATCAACTGCGCCAGGCCATGGGCTCCAAACGCAGCCGTGAGCGCATGGAGCGCCTGCACCAGCGTTTCGCCGAGGGGGCCAACGAACGGGCGGTGGCACCCGATGTCATCGAGCAGATCTGGGACAAGCTCGCCGCCTTCGCCAACTACGGCTTCCCCGAGAGCCACTCGGTGAGCTTCGCCTACCTCGTCTACGCCTCGTCGTGGCTGAAACGCTACGAACCGGCCGCCTTCTGTGCCGGTCTGCTCGATGCGCAGCCGATGGGCTTCTACTCACCCCATTCGTTGGTGCAGGACGCCCGCCGTCACGGCGTGGAGGTCCGTACCCCCGATCTCAATGCCTCCGCCGCCGGGGCCAGCCTCGAGCCTCCCGAGGGCGGGTGGGCGGCGTTGGCTTCCCGCCCGGGACCAGAACTGGCACCCCAGGAGTGGGGGAGAGGTGGGCCGGTGGTGCGGCTGGGTATCTCCTCGGTGCGGGGCATCGGTGATGACCTGGCCGCCGCCATCGCCGCCGGCCGGCCCTATGGGTCCATGGAGGATCTGTCGCGGCGGATACCGGGCATCACCGTGGCACATCTCGAGGCGCTGGCCACCGCGGGAGCGTTCGGATGCTTCGATCTGGCCCGCCGTGAGGCGCTGTGGTCGGCAGGGGCCGTGGCGCAGGGCGGGCCCGACCGCTTGGCCGGCATCGTCACCGGCGTCACCGCGCCCCCCCTTCCGGGGATGTCCGACCAGGAGGAGGCCATCGCCGACTTGTGGGCCACCGGCGTGAGCCCGGACGGGCACCCCACCCGTTTCGTGCGCGCCCACCTCGACACTCTGGGAGTGGTGCCCGCCGCCGGCTTGGCCGGGCTCGAGTTGGAACCGGGCGCGAAAG
>JANMIX010000025.1:0-10091 GCA_031376015.1 Acidimicrobiia bacterium
TGCGTTTGAGCGACAAGAAGATGCTCGGTGGCCGGGGCCAGGGGCACCTGCTGGGCCAGTACCGCCTCGGGCCGGCCCGCCTGGCGCACTGCATGCGCTGGTTGGGTCAGGCCGAGACCGCCCTCGACATGATGGTGGCCCGGTCGCTGGATCGTTACAGCCACGGCTCGCTGCTGGCGGAAAAGCAGGGCATCCAGTGGATGATCGCCGAGTCCACCATCGAGCTGTACCAGGCCAAGCTGATGGTCCTGCACGCGGCGTCCCTGGTCGACCGCTCCGGCAACGACACCTCGGTGGTCGACTTCCGAGGCGAGGTGTCGATGACCAAGCACTTCGTGGCCAACATGCTCGGGCGCGTCATCGACCGCGCCATCCAGGTGCACGGCGCCCTCGGCTACTCCCGGGACACGCCGCTGGCCGAGATGGCCACCCAGGCGCGCTGGGCCCGCTTCGCCGACGGCGCCGATGAGATCCACCTCATGCGGACCGCACAGCGGGCCATCGCCACCTACAAGGACACGGGCTCGACCCGAGCCGCCACTGGCAACTTGCCCCTGTAGCTGGTCGCGGCCACCAACTTGTCTCCAGGTCGCTCAGGGCGAATCGACGCACCCATGGAAGACCGCGCGATCACGGGCGCCCGTGGAATGGGCCCGGCGGAACGGGCCGCCCGACTCCTCGGCGGGGTGGTGACCGGCGCGTTCGCCTTCTCGATCGTGTTCCGCGCCCATCTGGGTCTGGGTCCATGGCACGTGCTGCAGGACGGCCTCTCCCAGCACCTGGGTATCCCCATCGGTTCGGCCACATGGGCCATGAACTTCGGCCTGCTGCTGGTGGCACTACTGGTACGCGAGCGGCCCGGCATCGGCACCCTGGTGGGTGTGGGCCTCGGCGGCGCCACCATCGACGCCATCCTGCCCCACATCGACACGCCGGACGCCCTGTGGTTGCGCCTGGCGATGCTCGTCCTCGGCACCGTCATCATGTCCCTGGGCGGCGCGTTGATGATCTCGGCGGCGGTGGGCGTTGCCCCTCTCGACGCGGTGATGACCGGTGTCTACAAACGCTCGCCGGTGCGGATCCCCCTCTTCGGAGTGCGCATCGGCCTCGAGGTCATCGGGCTCACGTTGGGCTGGCTGGCCGGCGGCGAGGTCGGCATCGGCAGCCTGCTCATCGGTGCCGGCATCGGGCCGGGCATCCACACCTGGTTGCACGTGCTGCGGGCCATGCCCCAACGCCACGAGGACGAGGTGCTCACCGACCCGACCGCGGTCTACTGAGCCGCGGGCCGCGAGAACGTCGCCGTGTTCAGCCGGCGACGAGCGCCTTGGCCCAGCGGTAGTCGGCCTTGCCGGCGGGGGAGCGCACGACCTTGTCGACGATCACGTAGTCCTTGGGCAACTTGTAGCGGGCGATGTGGGCGGCCGCGGTGGCCGAGAGTTCGTCCGGCGTGGCCGAGGCGCCGGGCGCGAACTGCACCACCGCCACCACCTCGCTGCCCCACCGTTCGCTGGGACGGCCGCACACCACCGTGTCGTACACCGCCGGATGGTGCAGGAGGGCGGCCTCGACCTCCTCGGCGAAGATCTTCTCGCCCCCGGAGTTGATGGTCACCGCGTCGCGGCCCAGCACCTCGATGGCGCCGGCTCGGCTCCACCGGGCCCGGTCGCCGGGCACCGACCAGCGCACACCCGGGCCCCACGCTGTTGAACTCGCCGGTGGAGACGGGCCCGCCCTTGGTGGTGATCTGTTGCATCTGGCCGCCGCCTTCGGAGGAACCGAGGCCGTCGATGATCATGACGTTGGGCAGCAATTCCAGGAACCGCTCCTTCACCCCCACCGACCGCGCGGCGCCGCCGGACAGCACGATGAACAACGACGACGCGTCGTAGCGGCCGGTGCCCAGTACCTCGAGGATGGGACGGGCGAAGGCGTCGCCCACCAGTTGCAGGAAGACGACCCCTTCGCGCTCGACGATGCCCAGCACGTCATCGCCGTCGAGATGGTCGACCACCGATTGCACGAACACGGTGCCGCCGGTATTGAGGGCCAGGAAGGCGATCCAGTGCCCGGCACCGTGCATGAACGGCGCCGCCGGCATGGTCTTCATCCCGTTGGCGGCGGCCGCCACGGCCATGGCGTCGGCCGAGGCGTACGGGGTGCCGTCAGGGGCCCGGCCGCCCATCACCGACATGACGATGTCGTGGTGGCGCCACAACACACCCTTGGGCATCCCCGTGGTGCCACCGGTGTAGAGGATGTAGAGGTCATCGGGCGACCATGAACTCGCGCACGCCGGCAGGGTGGCCGGTGCGTCGGCCAGTGCCTGTTCGTACCACTGGGCACACGCCAGCAGGTCGTTGCCCGAGTCGTCGGCGATCTGCAGGAGCAACTCCACCGCCGGCAGGTCCGTCAGCACCTCGGCCAGCGTCGGCGCGAAGGCCGAGTGGAAGAGCACCGCCTTGGCGCCGCAGTCGGCCAGCAGGTAGCGCAACTCCTCGGCGACGTAGCGGTAGTTCACGTTCACCGGTGCCACGCGGGCCTTGAAGGCGCCGATCATGCCCTCGAGGTACTCGTTGCCGTTGTAGGCGTAGATCGCCAGGTGGTCCTGGTGCGATTCATGGCCGGCGAGGCCGGTGCGCCCTTCTCGCCTCGCGCCCAGGCCGGCGGCGCCGAGCACGTTGGCCAGCCGGCGGGTCCGGTCCCGCGTCTCGGCCCAGGTGTAGCGGCGGTCGCGGAACACGATGCACTCCCGTTCGGGGATGGCATCTGCGATCGCTTCATGGATCTGAGCCAGGTTGAGGTCCACGGCTCGGACCCTAATGGGATCGGACTACCCCGCTCCCTCGGCGAGGACGAAGAGGCCCGCGCCGCCACCCGTTCCCGGTCGCGTCCAGGCGGCCTTCGGTCGAGCGGTATCAGTTACGGCAGATCGTGCCGGCCTTGGGCAGCGTGCGGGAGATCAGGTAGTCGCTCACTGCGTCGTCGGCGCAGGCGCTGGACCCGCCGGCGGTGTGGCCCTCGCCCTTGTAGGTGAGGAGTCGTCCGTGGGCGAGATGCTCGGCCACCGCAACCGCCTGGGAGTAGGGCGTGGCGGGGTCGCCGGTGGTGCCGATGACCAACACGCCGGGTCCCTCGGGCGCGCTCACATAGCCGCGCAGGTCGTGCACGGGCACCGGCCAGTCCACACAGGGCAGCATCTCGTTGGCCACGAAAGGCCCGAAGCGGGGCGAGATCTTGGCCAGTTCGGCGGAGAACGCGGCCCAGGCCGCAACGGTTGGGGGATGCGGGGTATCGACGCACTCGACGCCGGCATAGGGCGCGTAGTCGCCGAACGCTTCGTAGCCCTTGGCCAGTGCCAGCAACGGTTGCCCGTCGCCGTTGAGCCCGGCCGAGAGCGCATCGAAGAGTTCGCTGTGTAGCGAGGCGGAGTAGGCGGTGTACAGCGCGGCGGTGGCGAGACTGGTCGGCCCCAGCCGTCGCTCGGGATCATCGGTGCGCAACGGGGTCTTGTCGACCTGGGCCGCCAGCCGGTCATAGGCGGCCGCCGCGCCTCCCGGAGGGCAGCCCGCGCCGCCGGCCGGGCACTCGGCAAAGGCGGCGTCGAGAGCCTCTTCGAAACCCCTGGTCTGGCCCGCCAGTGCCTGGGCCAGGTCCTGGGTGGGATCCACCACCCCGTCGAGCACGATGGCCCGGGCGTTGCGGGGGTAGCGGGCCAGATAGCGCTGGCCGAGCATCGTGCCGTAGGAGTAGCCCACGAAGTTGAGCGACGTCTCGCCCAGCGCGGCGCGGATGGCGTCCATGTCGTCCACCACGTCGTCGGCTGAGAGGTGGGCCAGCACCGGCGCGCCGTGCTTGGCGCAATCGGCGCCCACCGCACTGGCCTTGGTGTCCAGGTCGCGCTGCTCGGCCGGTGTGTCCGGCGCCCAGTCCACTTCACGGAACACCGCGTTCTGGGTGCCCCCGCAGGTGATGCCGCCCGAGCCACCCACGCCGCGGGGGTCGAAGCCGATGATGTCGAAACGGTCCTGCACGGCCTGACTGAAGAACGAGCCGCTCTCGACGAACTGGACCCCGGAGGCACCCGGCCCGCCCGGGTTCACCAACACGGCGCCGATCCGCTGGGAGGGGCTCTTCGCCCGCCGGCGCACCAGGGCGAGTCGAACCGTTCCCGTCGCCGGTTTGGCCCGGTCGATGGGGACGGCCAGGGTGCCGCAGTCCACGCCCTTGCCGCAGTTCGTCCAGTTGATCGAGCCCGCCGTGCTTCCGGCAGACGATTCCGAGGCGGAGGCCGGCGAGGAGGATTCCGAGGCACTCGAGGGGGGCAGCGGCGTGCTGCGTCGGGCACTCCCGCCCGAGCAGGCGCTCACACACAGGAGGCCCCCGGCGAGGAACGAGAGGGCGCGCAGGCCCGAGGGCCTCAGTGTCGACATCGACGAGATGGTATTGGGGCGGCGTGTGCGTAGGGTGACGCCCCATGACGCAGCCAATTCACTTCGGGGTGTTCGCCCCTCAGGGATGGAAGACCGAGCTGATCGGCATCGAGGACCCCCAGGCCAAGTGGGCCACCACGGTGGACGTGGCGGTGCAGGCCGAGCAACTGGGTTTCGACTCGGTGTGGGTGTACGACCACTTCCACAACGTGCCGGCGCCCGCGCACGAGGCCGTGTTCGAGTGCTGGACCACCATCGCCGCCCTGAGCCAGCGCACCAGCCGCATCCGCCTCGGCCAGATGGTGGGCTGCGCGCCGTACCGGAACCCGGGGCTCCTGGCCAAGATCACCTCCACCATCGACGTGATCTCCGGAGGCCGCCTCGACTGGGGCGTCGGTGCCGGATGGTACGACCACGAGTTCCGCGGGTACGGCTACGAGTTCGCCTCCAACAAAGACCGCATCGGCGCCCTTCGGGAGACGGTGGAGATCGTGAAGTCGATGTGGACCGAGCCCGACACCACGTACAAGGGTCGCTACTTTCAGTTGCAGGGCGCCCAGTGCGATCCCAAGCCGTTGCAGAAGCCGCACCCGCCCATCTGGATCGGTGGCGGTGGCGAGCAACTGACCCTGCGGGTGGTGGCCCGCCACGCCGATCGTTCCAACTTCGGCGGCAAACCCGACGAATGGGCGCACAAGCGCGACGTGCTGCGGGGCCACTGCGCGGCGGTGGGGCGTGATCCCGAGGAGATCCAGATGACGTGGTCGCCCGAGGTGTTCGTGCGAGCCACTGAATCCGAGGTCACCGCGGCCGGCACCCGCTCGATGTGGAAGGAACCGGTGGAGTCGTGGCGGGCGGGCAACCTGGTGGGCACCCCGGAGCAGGTGTGCGAGAAGATCGAGACGTACGTGGCCCTGGGCTGCACCGGTTTCGTGCCCTGGTGCTCGGACTACCCCGACACCGAGACGCTGCAACTGTTCGGCGAGGCGGTGGTCCCCAACTTCCGTTGAGGACCGTTGCGCCTTCGCCCAGACTCACCTGCCGGTACGGCCGGGTCGCCTACACGTAGTAGCGGTAGACCACCTGGGCCACACAGGACGGCTTGGCCGCGCCCTCGACCTCGATGGTGGCGGTGATGGTCACGGATGCGCCGCCGGCGATCTCGTCGACCGCGTCGACGGTGGCGCCGCAGCGGACCTTCGCGCCGACCGGGACCGGGGATGGGAACCGGACCTTCTCGCAGCCGTAGTTCACGCCCATCGTGAACCCGTCGACCCGCCACATCAGGGGCAGGAAGTAGGGCACCAGCGACAGGGTGAGATAGCCGTGGGCGATGGCGCCACCGAAGGGCCCGCTCTTGGCCCGCTCCGGGTCGGTGTGGATCCACTGGTGGTCACCGGTGGCGTCCGCGAAGAGGTTGACCTGGGCCTGGGTGATCTCGAACCAGTCGGAGTAGCCGATGTGGGTGCCGACCATGCCCTTGAGGCCCTCGACGCCGTTGACCTGAAGAAGTTCTGCCATAACGGCGATGATGGCAGGCGTGACCTCAGCGGAACCAGATGCGTTGGTAGTCGCGGGACTGCGGGTGCACCAGCAAGGCCAGCCGTGCCACCGGGAACAGCAGGAACAGCGCCAACTCGATGAGCCCGATGTCGCTACCGAGCACGGCGATCAGCGCAGCGATCAGGCCCACCACCGAGAGGGCCAGGCCCAGTTGGTAACCCCTCTTCTGCTCGTTGGCGATACCGAGGCCAGCCACCACGCCGCCGGCGGCCAGCAGGAACCCGAGCAGCGTGAACGCAGAACCGAACAGCACGCTGAAAGCGGCGTCGATGTAGAAGAACAGCACCGCGATCTGCAGGGTCTGGGGCAGCGTCGGGTTGGTCCACCGGCGGGTTTCCATGGGTGACAGTGTGGCAGGTGTGGTCTTGTGCGCCGGAGCGGGCACGCGCCTGGCGCCGCTCACCCGGTACCGCCCCAAGGTGCTGTGCCCGGTGGGGAACCGGGCGCTGCTCGACCTCGCCCTGGATCGATTCGCGGGCGCGCTCCCACCTGGGGGGGTGGCGGTGAACGCCCACCACCACTGCCAGTTGATCGAGGCCCACCTCGAAACCCGGCCGGCTCCGGATGGCTCCCCGACGGGTCCCGGCCGTCCACACCTCTCGGTGGAGCAACCCGTCGCGTTGGGCACGGCGGGGGCGCTGGGGCAGTTGCGGGGCTGGCTGGACGGCCGTGCCGTGCTGGTGGCCAACGGCGACACCTACTGCGATGTCCCCATGGCCACCCTGCTGGCCGGATGGGACGGGGAGACGGTGCGGGTGCTGTCCCCGACGCCGGGGTCCTTCGGGCCTCGCAGCGAGGTGGCCGGCACCCTCCTGCCGCCGTGGGCGATCGCCACCCTGGAGGCGCAGCCCTCGGGTCTGTACGAACGCTGCTGGCGCACGGCCCAGCAGGACGGCCGCCTCGAGGTGCTGGATCTGCCTGCCGGTTCGTCGCTCATCGACTGCGGCACGCCGCGCCGGTACCTGGCGGCCAATCTCGCCTGTTCCGGGGGCGCAAGCGTGGTGGCACCGGAGGCCGAGGTGGCGATCGGCGCCATCGTCGATTCGAGCGTGGTGTGGCCCGGCACCACGGTGGGACCCGCAGAGGTGTTACGCAGCGCCGTGCGGGCCGATCACGGCATGACTGTTTACGTCCGCGACGCAGCCGCGCCGTGAGTGCCCGCCTCCGTGCGGCGGCGGGCGGGCGTTGCCACCGGGGCGGCCGGCCGGGCACCGGCCACGGCGGCCAACTGGCCACAGGCGGCATCGATGTCGGTGCCGCGGGTCTGGCGCACGGTGGCGTTGACCCCGAGGTCGCCCAATCGGGTGGCGAAGGCCCGGACCCGGCCCGGCGCCGTCCCACGCACCGCGTAGCCCGGTGTGGGGTTGAGCGGGATGAGGTTCACGTGTGCCCGCAGGGGCCGGGCGAATTCGGCCAGTTCCATGGCATCGGTGGTGCGATCGTTCACGCCGTCGATGAGCGCCCACTCCAGGCTGAGCCGCCGCCCCGAGGTGGCCACGTAGTCGCGGCAGGCGGCGGCCAATGGCCCCAACGGGTACTTGCGGTTGATGGGCACCAGTTCGTTGCGCAACCCGTCGTTGGCGGCGTGCAGCGAGACCGCCAGGTTCACCGGCAGCGCTTCGGCCGCCAGCCGCCGGATGCCGGGGATGATGCCCACCGTGGAGATGGTGAGGTGCCGCGCCGAGATGCCCACAGCGCCGTGGAGGCGTTCGACGGCGGCCCAGGTGGCGTCGTAGTTGGCCATCGGCTCGCCCATGCCCATGAACACCACGTTGAGGGCGCCCTTACGCTCGGGACCCTCCACCGCCGACCAGGCGCCGGCCCGCTGACCCACGGCGTGCCGGGCAGCGCGCACCACCTGCTCGACGATCTCGCCGGTGCTGAGGTGACGGGAGAACCCGGCCTGACCCGTGGCGCAGAAGCTGCAGCCCATGGCGCAGCCGGCCTGGCTCGACACGCAGACCGTGGAGCGGCCCCGGTAGTGCATGAGGACCGTCTCCACCGTGGCGCCGCCCGACAGTGCCCACAGGAACTTGACCGTCTGACCCCGATCTGCAGTCTGCTCGGCCCGCAATTCGAGGGCCGGGGGGAGCGCGGCCTCGACCTCGGCTCGCAACGCCTTGGGCAGGTCGGTCATCTCCTCGGGGGCGGCGAAGCGGTGGTACAGCCCGTCCCAGACCTGGCGGATCCGGTACGCCGGTTGACCGTGCAGGAGCGCGCTCAGCGCGTCGAGGTCAGCGTCGAAACGGGTTGGCACACGCCGTAGGGTAGGGGGGTGGCAGCCAAGCGCGTGCAACCGCCGGTGCGGTTGGAACATCACCATCGCGACGTGCGGGGCGGCGCAGCCCGTGCAGCCGTGTTCGGGGTGAGCGATGGCCTCGTGTCGAACGTGGGTCTCATCCTGGGCGTGGCCGGCGCCGATCCGGCCCCGGGTGTGGTGCGCATCGCCGGTCTCGCCGGGCTCGTCGCCGGGGCCATCTCGATGGCTGCCGGCGAGTTCAACTCCATGAGGGTGCAGCAGGAACTCATGCTGCGCGAACTCGACATGGAACGAATCGAGCTGCGCCGGAACCCCCATCTGGAGACGGCCGAGCTCACCCAGATCTACGAGTCGCGGGGGATGGCCCCCGATCTGGCTCGTTCGGTGGCCAGCGATGTCATGCGAGACGAGGAACTGGCGCTGCAGACCCACGCCCGCGAGGAGTTGGGCATCGATCCCAACGAGCTGGGATCACCGCACCAGGCGGCCACCTCCTCGTTCCTGGCCTTCACCCTCGGCGCCGTCATCCCCCTGGTGCCGTGGTTCTTCGCCAGCCACGGCGGCGCCATCGCCGCGTCGCTGGTGCTCGCCTTCCTGGCGGCGGTGGCCGTGGGCTTGGCCACCGCCCGCTTCACCGAGCGCCCCCCGATGCGCATCGTGGTCCGACAGGTGCTCTTCACCCTCGTGCCCGCCGCGCTCACCTTCGGGATCGGCAACCTCGTCGGCGCCCAGGTCTAGGCGTGGCTCGTCCCCGCAGCCCCAAGGGGCGGGCCCGCGAGGTCCTCGTGCGTCTGGCCGAGGAGTATCCCGGCAGCGCCGCCGAGCTGTGCGCCCTGCGCCACGACAACCCTTTCGAGTTGCTGTGCGCCACCATCCTGTCGGCGCAGTGCACCGACGAACGGGTGAACATGGTGACCCCGCACCTCTTCGCCCGTTACCCCACGCCTGAGGCGTTGGCGTCCGCCGAGCCCGCCGAGTTGGAAGCGATCATCCATTCCACGGGCTTCTACCGCAACAAGGCCCGGAGCCTCATCGGCATGGCGGCGGCCCTGCTGGACCGCTTCGGCGGCGAGGTGCCGTCGCGCCTCGAGGACCTGGTCACCCTTCCCGGGGTCGGGCGCAAGACCGGCAATGTGCTGCGGTCGGTGGCCATGGGTCTGCCCGGCTTGCCCGTCGACACCCACGTCGGACGCCTGGCGGTGCGCCTGGGGCTCACCACTGCCACCGATCCGGTAAAAGCGGAGCAAGATTTGAACTTGCTCGTGTTGCCCGCCGAACGGGGGGCATTCAGTCTTCGATTAATCCTTCACGGTCGCAAAATCTGCGGTGCGCGGCGTCCGCGTTGTGCAGATTGCATACTGTCCGATTTCTGTCCCTCGGTGGGAATGACATGAAATCACCCCTAGGATTTCGCACGGGGCTTGCACGGTTCTTGTATGATCGTCGTCACCAGGTTCCCGCCACCTGGTTACCCGCGACATCGGGATCCGCCGCCTGATGTCGCCCACGAGGGCTCCCTTTCTGGGGGCCCTCGTTGCGTTTTCGTCCGCGGCCCATCGCGAGGGCGTCAGGACATGCGGCGCAACAGCGTCGCCAAGCGGCGGGTGGCGGCGGACAGATGCCGCTCGACGTCGTAGAGGTCGCCGGACGCACTGTCCCGCGGGTTGACCGCCCGTTGGTCGGCGATGGCCACAACGCGCCGCGTCAGATCATCCAGAGCGGAGGCGATGGACGAGAGTTGGGCGTGATCGGCATCCACGCGTGGTGTTTATCTCGTCTCGGCCTGTCGGGTGGCTCTTGTAGCGTCGGGACCGTGCTGACCCTGCCCGTGACCC
>JANMIX010000052.1:0-6212 GCA_031376015.1 Acidimicrobiia bacterium
ACCAGCTCCTCGAGCAGGTCCTCCAGCGTCACCAGGCCCGCAGTGCCACCGTATTCATCGACCACGATGGCCAGATGGGTCCGGCGGTCTCGCATCTCGCGCAGCAGGTCGCGCAGCTTCTTGGTCTCGGGCACGAAGAACGCCTCGCGCAGCAGCTCGGTCACCGGTACCTGCCCACGGCCGTCACGCTCGGCCCGCATCAGGTCCTTGGCGTGCACGACACCCACGATGTCGTCGATGCCCTCGCCCGAGACGGGCAGGCGCGACAGCCCGTTGAGGATCACCACCTCGATCACGTCGCCGATGCGGAAGTCGCGTCCGACGGTGACCATGTCGGGACGGGGCACCATCACCTCGCGGGCGACCGTGTCGGAGAACTCGATGGTCGCCTCAATGAGCTCGCGCTCCTCGGCATCGAGCACGGCATCGTCCACGGCCACCCCGGCCAGGGCCAGCAACTCCTCTTCCGACACCGTCGGCCCTTCGGTGCGACCCGAGCCGGGCATGATCAGGTTCGAGATCCCCACCATGAGCCGCGTCGCCCAGCGCAGGGGCGCCACCCGGCTGACGACATGGGCGAAGGGGGCCACCGCCAGGGCGGCGCGGTCGGGCGAGTGCAGGGCCCACGTCTTGGGCAACGCCTCGGCCACCACGAAGATGATCACGAGCGTCAACGCGAACCCCGCCAGCAGGCCGGGCATGCCGAAGCGGTTCTCGGCCAGCACCGCCACGATGAACGCGATGCCCAGATGGCAGGCCAGCACCAGCAACAGGATCGGGTTCAGCGCTCGCTCCCGGTGCTCCAAGAGATCCTTGAGTAACCCGGCGCGGGGCACCCCTTCCTCTTCGAGCGCCGCGGCACGGCCGCGACCCAGATGGGTGAGGGACGTCTCGGCCATGGCCAGCACCGCGGCGACCACCACGAGGGCCACCAGGGCGAAGGCGCCGGCCAGTTCGCCGGTGGTCATGACCGGTAGAAGCGCGCCAGGAGTTCTCGCTCCTTGGACTGCATCAGCCACTCTTCCTCGGGCTCGCCGTGATCCATCCCCAGCACATGGAGGATCCCGTGCACGAGCAGCAGTGCCATCTCGTCGTCGTAGTTGCCGGCGTGGGTGGGGGCGTTGCGGGCCGCCACCGCCGGGCAGATCACCACGTCACCGAGCAGCAGGGGGACCTCCATCGGCTCGGACCGGCTGTTCATCGGGCCGGTGGTGCCGTTGTCGGGGCTGCGACCCACACCCACGTCGTCGTCGTCGATGGGGAACGACAGCACGTCGGTGGGACCTTCGGTGGCCATGAACCGCTCGTTGAGCTCGGCCATGGCGGTCTCATCGATGTAGAGCACGGACAACTCGGCGTCGCCGCGGATCCCCTCGGCGTGCAGCACGTCCTCGGCCAGGCGGGCCCAGCGCACGGCGTCGACGGGGTGCGCGATCTGCTCGTCGGTGACGAAGACCTCGAGCTGACCTTCATCGGGCAGCTTGCGGCGCTTGGACACCATCGGCACCAGGTCGTCGGGGCCCGCGGGGAACGGCGGATCCTCAGCCATGCGGGGCTCGCTCTTCGGGTTCGCTGCGCTTGGCCGGTGCCCCCGGCGCGGCGGCGGAGTGCTTCTCGTAGGCGTCGACGATGTCCTGCACGATGCGGTGACGCACCACGTCCTTGGACGACAGGTGCACGAAGGTGAGCCCGTCGATGCCCGCCAGCACCGGTTCGAGGCCGAGCAGCCCGCTGCGGTTCCCCGCCACATCCACCTGGGTGACGTCGCCGGTGATCACCGCCTTGGACCCGAACCCGATGCGGGTCAGGAACATCTTCATCTGCTCGGGCGTGGTGTTCTGGGCCTCGTCGCAGATGATGAAGCTGCGGTTCAGGGTGCGCCCCCGCATGAACGCGAGCGGGGCAACCTCGACGGTGCCCTTGTCGAGCAACCGCAGCGCCCCTTCAGGTTCGACCATGTCGTAGAGGGCGTCGTACAGCGGCCGCAGGTAGGGGTCGACCTTGGCCATGAGATCGCCGGGGAGGAAACCGAGGCGTTCGCCGGCCTCCACCGCCGGGCGGGTCAGGATGATCCGCTCGACCTCCTTGTTCTGCAGGGCCTGGACCGCCATGGCCACGGCCAGCCAACTCTTGCCGGTGCCGGCCGGGCCGATGCCGAAGGTGATGACGTGCGATCGGATGGCATCGACGTAGCGCTTCTGACCGGCGGACTTGGGGCGGACCATGCGGCCCTTGGCCGCCTTCATCACATCGGCGGTGAGGATCTCCGACGGCCGCTCGTCGGCCAGCACCATGTCGATGGTGCGCCGAACCACCTCACCGTCGAGGCGTTGACCTCGCAGCAGCAGGCGGGTGAGTTCCTCCACGACGGTGGCGGCGGTGCCCGCCTGCTCGGTGTCGCCGCCGATGGTGACCTCGTTGCCCCGCACGTGGATCTCCGCGGCGGGGAAGGCGTCCTCCACCAGACGGAGCAGTTCATCCTGGGGTCCGAGCAACCCGGCCATGAGATGGTTGCCGGGAACCTGCAGTTCGATCAGCGGAAGTCCTCCACGGTGTGCGCCGCGGCAGTCACGGCGCTTCGCAGAGCGTAGCTTTCGAGGGTGGCTGATCCCCCTCCCGTTCCCCACCGGGTGGACCTGGCCGGGGTGGGGAGCAGCGAAGTCTGGGCGGCGCTCGACCGGTGGTTGGCCGAAGGTCGCACCGACGAGGCCGCCGCGCAGCGGGGTCGGGCCCGCTGGGCACGCCAGATCGCGGCCGAATCGGCCACCTTCGCCGGGGTGCTCATCGACCTGGCCGAACGCCGCGACCACGTCACGTTGTTGCTCCGCTCGGGACGGCGCCACGCGGGGACCATCACTGCGGTCGGTGCCGATTTCGTGGTGCTGCACTCAGCGACTGCAGATGCCCTCGTGTCCCTGGGCGCGCTGGCCGGCGTCCGCACCGACACCTCTGCCACCGAGGCCCTGGGTGACCGGCACACCGACCTCTCGCTCACGCTGGCCGAGGCGCTGGCCTCCCTCGCCGCCGAACGACCCCGCGTGCTCGTGCACTCCGGCCCCGACGGCGTGGCCGGCGAACTGCGCCGGGGCGGCCTGGACGTGATCACGTTGCGCCTCGACAACGGAACCCGGAGCCACCTGAGCACGGCCGGCATCGACGACGTGGTACTCAACCCCTGACCGCCGCCGCGGGAACGACTAGTTGAACTGGGTGAGCGTGACGGTCCTGCCGTAGGCCGGTACCGCTCCGGCGTTGGCCGGCTCATCGGCGGGCCCCGACGGGCCGAGGTCCACCGTGGCCGACCCGCCACCACAACGGGCGGGACGGACCAGGGTGACCACACCCGAGCCCTGCACCGTGGCCGACGAGCAGGTCACGTCACGGAGGGTCACGAACTCGACGACGGGTCGCTGGACCGCCAGGTGCCAGCCCCAGATCGACGCATCGGCCGACACCGTGCGGTAGTCGAACCGGGCCGGTGGCGCAGTGGCCGTGCCGGTGCCGTCACGATGCAGCAGGCGGGCGTACTGGGCCTCGAGTTGCTCACGCATCCACACACCCCGGTAGGGCTCGGAGTGAAGGCCGGGATGGATGTCGAACTGGCGCTGCACACCGACGTCGGTGAAGGCCGCCTCCATGTCGAGGTTCATGGGGAGCACGATGTCCTCGAAGAGGATGCCCACCGGATCGGTGGCGTCCTGGGGCCGCCGGGCGATGGTGTCGTTCACGAAGCTCTTGATGAACAAGGACTGCAGGCCGTTGCCATCGGCGGCCCGGGCGTTGACGGCCAGGTCGCGGGGGGTGTTGCCCCGGAAGTAGGCCTGATCGGCCGCGGGGTCGCCCAGCGCCATGGTGGCCGCCAGGAACGTGGCCGCCTGGGACGGCACGAAGCTGGAGGGCACCTGGTTGAGCACTCCGGGCAGCACCACGGGCCCGGCGTTGGCCGGCGCCTGCACCCCCACCGGCGAGGCGGGGGTCGCGCCGGCGTCGAGGCCGGGGGCGAACAGGAAGTTGTGGGCGCCCGACACCGAACCCATCGAGGCGAACACGTCGGGGTGTTGCAGGCCGTTCTTGAAGGATCCGAAGCCGCCCAGGGAGGTGCCGGCGATGGCCCGCCAGTCGCGCCCCGATCCCGCCGGGAAGTTGTGCTCCACGTAGGGGAGCAACTCCTCGAGCAGCATCGCGGAGAACCGCGGGGCAGGGGTGTTGTAACGGGCGTCGGTGCCGCCCGCCGCGTACCGCGGGTTCCAGTCGGTCCAGTAGGAATCGATGTCGGGGCCGGGGCCGAAGCCGCCGGGCACGGTGCGGCCGTGGGGCGCTACCAGGATCAGATCCAGCGGGGCGGCCGGCACCCACGTCGTCGTGTCACTCAGCGTCCACGGCTGCGATGAGGCGCGGGGATCCGACGGCGGCTGGCGGGTGAGGGCCTGCACCCACGACGACGGTTGAAGCGCCCCGACCGGGCCCAACATCCCCTTGTAGTCGCCGCCGAACCCGTGGAGCAGGTAGAGGACCGGGCACCGCTGCCCCGGAGCGGCGCAGGCGGTGGGCACGAAGTAGCTGAAGGCGGTGGTGCCGCCGACCGCAGCGCTGTCGAGGTGCCGGCAGGCCACCTTGCCGAGCGTGGGGGCGGCGTTGCCGACGGCCTCGCACTCGGAGGCGAAGGAGGAGGCGGCCTTGGCGCCTGCCATCGGCACCACGGCGAGCCCCGCCACGAACGCGGCCGCCAGTGCGGCGCGCCGAATCATTCGACCGTTTCGTCCCATACGGGCAAGATTCGCCGGTCACCGGCGTTGTTCCTGCGCCCGGCGGCACGCCGGGTTCGCCTCAGCTGTGGTCGACGGGGTCGGGGTAGAGGTGTTCCAGGGTGCCCGGGGCGATGCGGCAGGCCTCGATGAAGGCGTGGACCTCGTCCTGCTTGAGCCGGATCACCCGGCCGAACCGGTAGGCCGGCAACTCACCCTGGTCGATGAAGCGGTAGAGGGTGCGGGGGGTGACACCCAGCACCTTGGCCGCCTCTTGCGTCGAGAGCCAGTTGATCTCCGTCACGGCGCAGAAGGTTACAACACCTGTGGCCAACTTTCGGCACATCTGATGACAGGTCGCGCCGGCATGACCGGGCGGGCCTCGCGGGGGCTAGGCCGCGCGACTCATTTGTCCGGATTCCTCCCGAGGACGACAGGAACCCGGCACCGACGAAGTGAAGTCACCGTCCGTGGTTTCCTATCGGATCGAACATCACGGAACGAGGTCAGATCGCGCGATCGGACGGCGATCGACGCTTGGCCAGGTGTCGCTTGCGAGCGCCGGGGTCGACTGGCTCAAACAGTTCGGGTCCAAACTCGAAGTACTCAACCGGGATCGCACGTGACCGGCAACGTCAAGCTGACAACGCCGCCGGGTTGATCGCGTCGTCGTCGCCTGTGAACTGGATGTGGCGGCGGTCGATGCTGAACATGTCGTAGAACGCGGCGATCAGTTGGTAGGCGTCGTGTTCGGCGTCGGAGCCAAGCGCCACGATCGCGATCGGGTTGTCGTCCGTGGCGGGGCGTCCGTCTCGCCACCCGATACCACGTGGCCCGCTTGACGACAGGCTGATCGTCCACGGGCGAGCGGTGGCACCTTGGAGACAGAGGACGTACTCGTAGGCGCCGTACACGGCTTTGAGGTGGTCGTGAACGAATCGTGCGAACAGGTACGTGTACTCGGTGAGCACGTGCTGGTTGATCGGGAGTGGTCCGGGGGTGTTGTCGCGTCGTTGGTAGGTCCACGACAGAAACTCGGACGACGCGTTGGTAGCTGCAACGAGCGTGCCGTCGGTGTCGAGACGCAAGCATCGTTCCCGTCCAGCGTTGACGATGAGTGCTTGCCGGTCACGTTGGGGTTCCTCGTTCCAGGTGAGCGTGAACCCGGCGTCGCGGATCGCAGGGGGCTTTTGCATGGCTCCCCAAAGCCCGTCGCGGGCGTAGAACTTCTCGGGGGGTCGGACGGCCGGGTTCACGGGCACGGCGGCCAGCACGAGGGTCGTTGCGTCGGTCCATCCCATGTACTGCTCGATGTGACTGATGTTGCCTTCGACTTTGGCGGCCACGTCGTCGATGTTGGCGATCGGAGGCTGTGCCGTTTGCTTTTGATCGGCGGGTTCGCTCGTCGCGCCGTTGCGCCGTTGTTGTCCTTCGTTCAAGAGCGTCCACAGTTCACCGGCTCGTCGC
>JANMIX010000092.1:0-2204 GCA_031376015.1 Acidimicrobiia bacterium
GGCGATGGCGTCGAGGCGGGAACGGATTCCGACCAGGTCGGCGATCTGCTGATCGCGTTCGGCCTGGGCAGCGCCGTGCTGGGCCGAACCTTCTGTGGAGGTGGCGATGACCTTGTCGAGCGCCTGCAAGCGGCTCAAGCGGTCGCGCAGCAACTGCGTCTGCACCTTGCTCTCCGCATCGAGGGTCTCGCCGAGGCTGCGGCGGCGGAACTCGAGGTACTTGTTGGCGAAGGTGTTGGCCATTGCCACCGCACCCCGCTCCTGGGGATCGGTGGCCGAGATGATCATGATGGCGGTGTCGGGGATGAAGACCACCGAGACTCGCTTGAGCAGATTGTCGGGGTCGCCGGGGATGTTCAGGGTCTGGGCGACCAACGCCGCAACCTGCGAGGAACGGACGAGCTCGGCCTCTGTGCCCAGGTCGGTCTGGAACTGCTGACTCGCCACGATGTCCGACGCCTGCGAACCGGGCGCCGGCGGACGGGCCCGCAGGCGGACCGAGGCGGCGTAGTCGGGCTTCTGCAGTAACAGCAGTCCGACGACCGAGACCATGGTCAGGACCACGACGGCGACGACCACGACCAACCTCTCGCGCGCCACCTCCAGGTAGTCGCGAAGCCTCATCGGCCGTACCCCCTCAGGTGCTGCACGCCACCGATGGTAAACGGGCGGAGCCCGTCAGGGTCACCGCTTGCGGCGAAGCATCACCCGGGTGGGTGCAACAGGGCCCACCGGAGCGGCGGCCTCGGTCTGCTCGTTGGCCGCCGGCCGGGCCTGGAGGACCCGCCGGGGGCGCTGCGTTGCAGGCCCTTGGGCGGCCGGGCGAACCGGGCGCACCGGAGTCATGGAATGGGAGGACGGGACACCGAGCACGGAACGCTCCAGGATCGAGGCGCCCGACGGCGGCACCGGGGTGGGGGACTGCGCGGGGGTATGCGGCGCCGGTATGACGACCGTGGGGCGCCAGTTGTGCGTGTTGCCGAACTGGTCGCTCGCGCCGGCGAGCAACCGGTTGGCCAGGGCCAGCGTCTGACGAGGCCGGGCGGCAGCAGCCGCGATGGCCAAGGCGGGCAGCAGCACCAGCGGGGAGGGAAGTGAACCATCGGGCGACCGGGGGTGGGTCCCCGCGTCCAAGGCCACCTCGCGGTTGGCCGAGCCGGTCGTGTGGGGCTGATCGCTGAGGAGCACATCGGCGAGAGCGTCGAGGTTGCCGTTGCCGTCGTAGGCCGCTGCGGGCTGATCGGGGGGCGTCGGGCTCGCGGTGGGCTGGCCGGGGCCGGCGACGGGCCGGGGATCGGACGACGGGTTGCCGGGTGCCGGAGCGGTCCCTCCACCCTGGGTGCCACCGCCGGTCGAGCCGCCGTTGTTGCCGGGAGGCGTGCTGGGGTCGCTGGCCAGCTTGGGCCCGGTGATGGTCACCTGCAGGCGTCCCGAGTACGAGCGCTGCGTGACGTTGTCCTCGCCGTTGACCTTGAGCACGGCGCTACCGTCGGCCGTGGGCACGAAGTCGTAGGAGTAGGAGTGGTTCAGCGTGTCGCAGCCGAACAGGCCGGCGGCCGGGGTCCACTGCACGGCCTGACCATCGATGAGCAGGTCGAAGCGCTCGTTGCCGTAGGTGTTGGTCCGCCAGTTGTAGCCGTCGTCGGTGGTGCACTCGGCGTCGCCCTGCGACTTGCCGCCGTGGAACTGGTAGGTGCCGGTGACGGTGAAGTGGTAGCGAGTGCCGGAGGCGAGGTGCCCCATCGTGTAGGCACCGTCGATGGCGGTGGCATCCACGAAGAGGCTCTCGGAATAGCTGGTGCCACTCTGTGCCCAGGCTGCGAGCGGGCCGGCGAGGGCCGCAACGCAGGTGCCGGCAACAACGCCACGGCGGGCCCACCGGGGAAGGCGGGCGTCGGTGGGAGCATGGGGGCGACGGATGGTGCGGGGCTTGCTCACGCCTGGTGATTCCACGGATCGCCGGTGGATCCTTCTCAACTTCAGAAGGAATATCGGTATGAGCTGAACATCCCTTTTCGACCGCGAGTACCGAGTAGTCCGTTCGGGTGAGTTTGAGTGGCCCGATGTGATGGTTCTGCATCTCGGGGTGAATTCCTGCATGGATTGTCCGATTGCGACGTATGGCACCCATACGTCGCCTTCGCCGCACGAAGCCGTTCCACGCAGCCGGTCGCCTGGGTTCGACCGCCTTCGGTGCGGCCTGC
>JANMIX010000098.1:0-5113 GCA_031376015.1 Acidimicrobiia bacterium
TTCGAGGCCGCCGCCGTCATGTTCGACGTGGCCCCCGGCTGGCGCCCCGATGGCGGGGCGCTGCCCTGGGTCTGGGCCAGCAAGCGGGTCGAGGCGCTGGTGCGGGCCACCGCCCTCTCGGGCGACCAGACGCTCGACGTCGACGACCGTCTCACCTCCGAGGAACCGGCAAGCTTCATCAGCGATCAGGACGACTTCATGGAGGTCTTCGTCCAGCTCGCACAACACAGCACCGAGCTGGGTCTGCTGCGCGAGGCCCTCGCAAAGGTTGCCTCCTCGGAGGACCAGGAGTTGTTCCTCCACCTGCGCATGCAGCATGACGCCGGCGACCCGTCGCCCTCGCACACCGTGGCAGCCATGTTCTGCCTGACGCCGGCCACCGTGCGCCAGCGGGCCTCTCGGCTGCGACGGAAGCTGGTGGCCATGGCCGAGAGTCAGCAGCGGTTCGCTCCCCTGCGGGACCTGGCCCTGCTGAGCAACGGCGCCCCGCAGTTCCCCGCCCCCGTCCGTCTGGCACCGGCGGTCGCCGCATGAAGGACATTGAGCGGCGCACCGAGGAAGCGGCGCCCACCGAGGTGCTGCTGGCACGCCACATGGCGCGCCGGGGTGCCCACTGGCCCGAGTTCAGCGCCGCGGTGCTCACCAGCCGGGCGCGCCGGGGGATCGACACGGCCGCGCTGGCCGCGGCCCTGGGGGTGCCCGATCGTCTGGTGGCCTCCGCCGAACGGGGCGACCTCTCCCCCCGGCTGGCGCCCCCGCAGTTCGACGCGGTGCTCCCCGAGGTCGACTGGCAGGCCCTCGGCCTACCACCGAGCCGGGTCGCCGCCGGCGATCCCATGACCGGCCGCCATCCCGCCGGCCGAAGGAAGGGGCACATGACGATCTGATCTGGCACGATCGGCGACATGGCTGAACAGATGCGGTTCGAGCACCGGATGAGCGACGCCGACGCGCTCATGTGGACCATTGAGAAGGACCCACTCCTGCGCTCCACCATCACGGCGGTCGCCATCCTCGACCAATCACCCGACCGCACCAAGCTCACCGATGCCCTCGAGCGCACCACGCGCCTCGTGCCCCGGCTCCGCCAGCGGGTGATGGCGAATCCCTTCTCGATCGCGCCGCCCCGCTGGGAGGTCGATCCGAACTTCAACCTCGACTACCACCTGCGTTGGACCCGCGTCTCCGGCTCGGGCACCCTGCGCGACCTGCTCGATCTGGCGCAGCCCGTCGCCATGCAGGGCTTCGATCGGGCCCGCCCGCTGTGGGAATTCGTCGTCGTCGATGGCCTGCACGACGGCCGGGCCGCCATCGTGTTGAAGATGCACCACGCCATCACCGACGGCGTCGGTGCGGTGAAGATCGCCATGCACCTGTTCGAACTCGAGCGGGACGGGGCCGACAAGGGCCCCATGCCCGACCTCCCCGAGGCCCACGTGATGACCCAGCGCGAGCGGGTCCTCGATGCACTCGCCCACGAGCAGCGACGGCTGCGGGGTCAGGCCAAACGGTCGCTGGGCACGGTCACCGGTGCGGCCACCAGCCTGGTCAGCGACGCCACCGGTGCGGTGACCAGGCTGGGCGAGGCCGCCTCGTCGATCGGACGCATGCTGGCACCCGCCACCGAGCCCCTCAGCCCGATCATGCGGGGCCGGTCGCTGTCGGCCCACTTCGACACGATCTCGGTGCCCCTGGCCGAGTTGAAGTCGGCGGCCAAGAAGGCCGACGGGCGCCTGAACGACGCCTTCGTGGCTGCGGTGGCCGGCGGTCTGGCCCGCTACCACGAGGTCCACGGTCAACCCGTCGACGCCCTGCGGATGTCGATGCCCATCAACATCCGCAACGAGGAGACCAACGACCTGGCCGGGAACCAGTTCGCCCCGGCGCGCTTCGCTGTCCCCCTCGGCTACGACGACCCCGTGGAACGGATGCGGGTCGTGCGTGACCTGGTCCTGGCCCAGCGTGCCGAGCCGGCCCTGGCCCTCACCGAACCCCTGGCCGGGGTGCTCTACCGGCTGGGCACGTCGGTGGCTACCGGCATCTTCGGATCGATGTTGCGCGGCGTCGACTTCGTCACCTCCAACGTGCCGGGCGTGCCCATCCCGGTGTATTTCGCCGGAGCCGCCCTGGAATCGCAGTTCGCATTCGGCCCCCTCAGCGGGTCGGCCGCCAACATCACGCTGCTGTCCTATCTCGACGACGTGCACGTGGCGGTGAACACCGACCCCGCGGCGGTGCCCGACCCCGACGTGTTCAACGCCTGCCTGCTGGAGGGTTTCGACGAGATCCGCAAGGTCGGCTGAACCCCTTCGCCCGCCGCGGCGAGAAGTGGTGGGTTCACGCCGTCACTCCGTAGCCTGCGCGTCATGGTCCTCGCCGATGTCGCCGTGGTCGGCGCCGGTCCGGCCGGTTCCGCCGCCGCCATCACCCTGGCCCGGGCCGGGCGCGACGTCGTGCTGGTCGACAAGTCCACCTTTCCCCGCGACAAGTGCTGCGGCGACGGCCTGACCGCGGGCGCCTTGCGCCTGCTGGAGCAACTGGGGTTGCCCGACGCCTCGGTCCCGTCCTGGCAGCCGGTCGAGGACGTGGTGGTGCGCTCCCCCTCCGGCCACGAGGTCACCTTCGAACTGCCCCGCGGCCGAGGCCGCTATGCCGTCACCGCCCGGCGCATCGAACTCGATGCCGCACTGCTGAACCAGGCACGGGCCTGCGGCGCCCGGGTGATCGAGGGCAACGCCGTCCGACTCGCCCGCCAGGACGGCGACTATGTCGTGCTCGGTCTCGACAGCGGCGAGGAGGTCACGGCGTCGTACGCGGTGGCGGCCGACGGGATGTGGTCCCCGGTCCGCAAGGCGCTGGGCCTGGCTTCGCCGGGCTACCTGGGCGAATGGCACGCCTTCCGGCAGTACTTCGAGGGGGTCAGCCCCCGGGCCGCGTCCGAACTCCTGGTGAGTTTCGAGGCCGATCTGCTGCCCGGGTACTTCTGGTCGTTCCCGCTCCCGGGCGGCCGGGCCAACGTGGGCTTCGGCATCGCCCGGGGCGGCAAGGTCGAGCACGTGCAGGACATGAAGCGCCTGTGGCCCGACCTGCTGGCCCGCCCCCACCTGCGGGCCTTCCTGGGCCCCGACGCCAGGCCCGAGGCGCCGCACAAGGCCTGGCCCATTCCCGCTCGTATCGACGACATCCGCCTCAGCGCAGGCCGGGTCCTCTTCGTGGGCGACGCCGCCGCCGCCACCGACCCCATGACCGGCGAGGGCATCGCCCAGGCCCTGCTCACCGGGATCCTGGCGGGTGAGAGCATCGTGCGCCACGGCCCCGCGGCCTTCGCCGAGACCGCCACCGACTACGAGCGCGAGGCCCGGCGGGAGCTACTGGCGGATCACCGCATGTCGATCACGCTGCAGCGGGCGCTCTCGCACCGCAAGGGCGCCCGGGCCGCGGTACGCATCGCCGGCCTGTCGGCGTGGACCCGCCGCAACTTCGGCCGCTGGCTCTTCGAGGACGAGCCCCGCGCCGTGCTGTTCACCCCGCACCGCTGGCATCGGGACTTCCTCGACCGCGACGGTGCCTGGGCCACAAATGGTTCGTCAGCCGTTCCCCGAACCGTTGCCCACCGGACACCCTGACGAAACAACCGCTCCCTAGGGTGATCCTCGACCGTCGGGCCCGCAGCAGCCGGCGGCGGCGTGGGTATCGGCGGAGCTCACGCCCCTCTCCACGGTCGGAGCGTTGCGCCCGTTCCCCCCACCGGCGCAACGCTCTGGCCAAGGGAGTGCCCGCACCGGGCCCGGTTCAGCCCCGTGCCCGCCCGGGGCGGGACACGAGCGCCCGCAGCTTGTTGCCGGCGCCGGAGCGGTAGCGCAGGCGCAGGACCGCGGTGGCCATGCCAGCCAGGGGCCGGGGCAGCGGGAACCACCAGGCCTCGTGGCGCAACCAGCCACGGTCTTCGAGCACCGACTTGGTCTGGGTGAACTCGAGCAGCCCCTCGGCACCATGGACCCGGCCGATGCCCGACTCCTTCACCCCGCCGAAGGGCAGGGCGGGCACCGCATAGGACACGATGCAGTCGTTGACGCAGACGTTGCCGGCCTCGATGCGCTCGGCCAGGCGCCGGCCCCGGTCGAGGTCCGTGGTCCACACCGAGGAATTGAGCCCGTAGGGCGAGTCGTTGGCGAGCCGCACGGCCTCGTTGTCGTCGGCCACCTTCATGATGGGCAGCACCGGCCCGAACGTCTCATCGCGCATGAGGTCCATGCCGTGGTCGACGTCGAGCACCACCGTCGGCTCGAACCACAGCCCGGGCTCCGGCCGTCGGTGGCCGCCCTGGACGATCCGGGCTCCCTTGGCCACTGCATCGGCCAGGTGACGCTCCACCACCTCGACCTGGGGAGGGAAGGTCATCGACCCGATGTCGTGACCGGGCCCCGATCCCTGCCGGATGGCGGCGGTGCGGGCCACGACCTTGTCGACGAACACGTCGTACACATCCTCGGCCACATAGACCCGCTCGACCGACATGCAGGTCTGGCCCGAGTTCTGGAACGCTCCCCACACCGCACCTGCGGCGGCGCGATCGAGGTCGGCATCGGCGCACACCACCATCGGGTCCTTGCCCCCCAACTCCAGCAGCACAGGCGTGAGTGAATCGGCGGCGGCGGCCATCACCCGTTTGCCGGTCCGGACCGACCCGGTGAAGGCGATCTTCTGCACCCCGGAGCGCACCAGCGCCTCACCGGTGCCGCCGCCACCGGTGACGACCTGCACGATGTCGGCGTGTGCCCCCGCCTCAGCGAAGAGACGGCCGATGGCGAGACCCACGTGCGGGGTGACCTCGGAGGGCTTGAGCACCACCGTGTTGCCGGCGTACAGGGCCGACAGCACCGGGGTCATGGTGAGCGCGAAGGGGTAGTTCCACGGGCTGATGACCCCGACGAGCCCCAGAGGCTCTCGGTGGATGGTCGAGCGCTTGTGCACCATCGAGCCGCTGCTGACCCGGCGCGGAGCGAGGATCCGCTCGCCGTGGCGCGAGTAGTGGGCCATCAGTTCGCAGGTGGCGAGCAGTTCGCAGGTGAATGGAACGAGCGCCGGCCGGGGCTCGACGACACGGTGACCG
>JANMIX010000099.1:0-4834 GCA_031376015.1 Acidimicrobiia bacterium
AGAGGGCGAAGTCCCCGAGGCGCATCGGTTCGGGCTCGCCCCGACCGATGTCGATCACATAGCTGATGGCGTGGAAGGTGAAGAACGACACGCCCACCGGCAGCAGTAACTCCACGAGGGGTGGGTTGAGGCCGAGGCCGATGCGGTTGGCCAGGTCCGTGACGGCCCCCACGAAGAAGCCGTAGTACTTGAAGATCCCGAGTACCACGAGATTGGTTGCCACCGCGCCCCGAACGATCGCCGCCGACTCCGGCGAGCGCTGCCCCCCTTCACGACGACGGGCGGCGGCCACTGCCTGGCCGAACACCCAGTTGAGGACGGCGGAGCCCACCAGCAGGAGCACCATGCGGGGTTCGGCCACGCCGTAGAACCACAGGCTCATTCCCAGCATCACCGCACGCCACAGCCGGTAGGAGGGCCTCAGGAGCCAATTGGCCGTGAACGCCACGACGAAAAAGCACGCGAAGGCTGCGGTCGGGAACAGCATGGCGGTCTCGGGGATCGTAGAGGAGAGATGCCGGCGCGTTCAGGGATCCTCGACCTGGCGGTAGCCTCCGCCGTTCATGGAGCCCTTTGCCGCCTGGATCGAGCGCGATGTCGTGCACGCGCACGGCCGCGATGCGGTGACGTTCCTGCAGGGCCAGCTCAGCCAGGAAGTGGCCACGCTGAGCATCGGCACCTCGGCCTGGTCGTTGCTGCTCGACCCCGCCGGCAAGGTGGTGGCCTGGTTGCGAGTTACGCGCGTCGGTGACACCGAGTTGGTGCTCGACACCGATGCGGGGGCGGGACCGGCGGTGGTGGCGCGACTCGAACGGTTCCGCTTACGGACCGACTGCACGTTGGATCTGGCCACCGAGCCGATGCTGGCCATCCGCGGCGTCGACACCGGCGCGGGCATGCCGGTGGTGTGGCCCGGCGTGGCCGGTAGGGACCTGCTCGGCCCTTCGGCCGTCGTGCCCGCGGGAGTATCTCTCCTCGATGCCGCCGCCTACGAGGAGGCTCGCGTCGCCGCCGGCGTGCCCCGTTCCGGAGTGGATCTCACGGATCACACCATCCCCGCCGAAGCGGGGCAGTGGCTGATCGACGCCTCGGTGAGTTTCACCAAGGGGTGCTACACGGGCCAGGAGTTGGTCGCCCGTATCGACAGTCGGGGTGCGCAGGTACCCCGGCCGTTGCGGCGCATTCGCCTCACCGACGAGGCCGCCGCCGATGCCGGTTCCCATGCCCGCACCGTCGCGCCAGGCGACGAGGTCACCCTCCCCGACGGCAAGCAGGTCGGTGTGCTGACCAGCGTGGCGGGCGGGTGGGGGTTGGGCCCGGTGGGCCGGGGGGTGGTACCACCCGCGCGGGTGCTCGTCGCTGGCCGGAGGGCCGAGGTCCTGGAGTGAACCGGCTGCACGCGTTCGTGCACGGCTCCGCGCTCCGCTCGGTCACGCTGACGCTGCTCACGCTGGTGCCGCTGGTGGGGTTCGTGGTGCTGGTGCAACGGGGCGCCGGCGTGGTCGAGATTCCCCACTACGTGGCCCCGGCCGGCGTCGACGTCAAGCCGGTGGGCCCCGAGACGCCCACGACCATCGACCCGACCCGGATCGAGCTGGCCGGCGTTGCGGGAACGACGTCGATCCCGGTGCGCATCACCGGCAAGGCCAAGCTGTCGGGCCTGGTGGTGGGCTCCGACGGCGCCTTGGCGGTAGGGGCGACCGTGCGCATCGCCCGCCTCGACGGTGCCATGACCAAGGATCTCGTGGTCGGCGACGACGGTCGCTACCAACTGCCCGACATTGCCGGTGGTCGCTACTTCGTCCGGGCCTTCCTGGCGCCCCGCCAGGCCCAGGCGAACCCCATGGTCTTCCTCCTCGCCGACGGCGAGAACAAGCAACTCGACCTGGAACTGGCCACCTTCGACGGGTTGCGTCTGACCACCGCGCTCGCCCCTGACCCCACGGTGCTCGACCAGCCCTTCCAACTCGCACTGCGGCTGGCGCGACAGACAGTGGACCTCGACGGGATCGTCCGTGCCACACCGGTGCCGGGCGCCGCCATCGACCTGTCGGGCCTTGGCACCCTCGAACCGCTCGGTCCGACCTCCGGTGTCACGAACTCGGCCGGTCAGGTCAGCTTCGACTTCACCTGTCGCCGGGGCGCCCCCGCCCAGGTCCAGGTGCTCATCGACCCTCCGCCCAATCCGGATGGCAGTGCCGCCACCCGCGCATCGGCCACCGCCCCGATCACCTCGTGCGATCCGCCGCCGCCGTCTACCACCCAGCCGCCCTCGACCACCTCGTCCAGTTCGTCGGGTGGCGCCACGACCTCGACTTCGGCTCCTGCCAGTTCCTCCTCCAGCACCGGCTGAGGTCGGAGACGGCGACCGGTCGCGGTACCGTGGGCGGATGCCGCGGGCCAGCACGCATTACGAGGTGTTGGGCCTCACGCCCCAGTCGTCGCCGGCCGATATCCGCGCCGCCTACGTGCGCCTCGCCCGCCGGCACCATCCCGACACCGGCGGTGATGTGGCGTCCATGCGCCTGGTCAACGAGGCATGGCGTGTGCTGTCCGACGCCGACAAGCGCCGCATCTACGACCACCACACCGTGCAGCCGGCCGGCTCGGTCCATGACAGCGCAGTCCAGGATGACTCGGTCATCATCGACCTGCGAGACGATCCGAGCGCGCCGTACTCGGCCGGCGCAGCCGACGATGACCGGCGGGCGGGGCCCGACCACTCGTGGACCAGCGCCGCCCGGTCGCCCGCCTCGGCTCGCCGGGCCGCCCAGGTCGACCAGTGGTCGCTTCTGCTGGTGCTGACCATGGCGGGACTGGCCGCGGTCAACTTGTTCCTGGGCATGATGCTGACCAAGGGCGAACTGCTAGGCCTGGGCATCCTCTTCGGCTTTCTCACCTGCACCTCGACCGTGGCGCGCGTCCTGCTCGCCATGCGCCACGCCACTTGAGCACGTACCTCGACAAGATCCTCGAGGCGCACCGCCGTGACGCCTCCCGTCCGACCCGCTCGCTGGAGCAGCTGCGCGCCGAGGCGCAGGAATGTGTGCCGGCGCGCGGCTTCCGGGCCGCGCTGCTGGCGGCGTCGGCGTCGGGGCGGATCGGTGTCGTGAGCGAGATCAAGCGTCGTTCGCCCTCCAAGGGAGCGCTGCACCCCGGCCTCGACCCTGCAGTGCTGGCCGCCGACTACGCCCGGGGTGGCGCCGCCTGCCTGTCGGTGCTCACCGATGAGGCCTTCTTCGGCGGCTCGGCCGCCGACCTGGCCGCCGCCCGCGCCGCGGTCGGCCTTCCGGTGCTGCGCAAGGACTTCACGGTGTGCGCCCACGACGTGGTCGAGGCTCGTCTGATGGGCGCCGACTGCGTGCTCCTCATTGCCGCCGCCCTCGACGATGCCGAACTGGCCGACTTCCACGCGCTCGCCCGCGAGGTGGGCCTCGATGTGCTGGTGGAAGTGCACGACGAGGCCGAAGCCGAGCGAGCCGCCGCGGTGGGCGCCGATCTGGTGGGCGTCAACCAGCGCGATCTCGTGACCTTCGAGGTCGACACGGCCCGGGCGGTACGGGTGGCCCCGTTGCTCGGCGCCGGTGCGGTGAAGGTGGCGGAGTCGGGCATCACCGGGCCTGCCGATGCGGCGGTGCTCGTCGCCGCCGGGTACCACGCGGTGCTGGTGGGCGAGCACCTCGTCACCTCCGGCGACCCTGCAGCGGCGGTGTCGTCGCTGGTATGGGCTGCAGCGCCCGGCTGACCCCCCGCTAGCCTCCGCCCTCGTGTTCGTGAAGATCTGTGGCATCACCAGTGAGGAGGACGCGCTGCTGGCCGTGGCCATGGGTGCCGACGCGGTCGGTTTCGTGTTCGCCCCCTCGACCCGTCAGATCGCCCACGACATGGCCCGTGACATCGCCCGCCGCCTCCCTCCCGAGGTGCTCACGGTGGGCGTGTTCCGCGACGAGGCCCCTCAGCGGGTGGTGGATGTGTGCCTCCACGCCGGCCTGCGAGCCGCCCAACTGCACGGCAGGGAGACCATCGAGCAGACCCGCTGGGTGCGCGAGCGCCTGAGCATCGTGATCAAGGCATTCCCGGCCGGCGATCCCGCGCTGGAGCGGGCCGACGACTTCGGGGCCGACGCCATCCTGGTCGACTCCCCGGCGCCGGGTTCGGGTGAGGTGTTCGACTGGTCGCTGGCCGAAGGCGCCCCGGTGGGCCGGCGGGTCATCCTGGCCGGTGGCCTGACACCGACCAACGTGGCCGACGCCATCGAACGGGTGCGGCCCTGGGGCGTGGATGTGTCCAGCGGCGTCGAAACCGGTCCGGGTCGCAAGGATGCTCGCCTGGTGCGCGATTTCATCCGCGCTGCCCGCGCCGCCGAGCCTGCGAGCTACGAGGGCGACGAGGACCACCGCCCCTTCGACTGGCAGGTGGAGGGATGACCGAGGACCACGATCCCGCCGTGATGGGCGAGCCCGACGCGACCGGGCGTTTCGGTCGCTTCGGCGGACGATTCATCCCGGAGACCCTCATCCCGGCCTGCGCCGAACTCGACGTCGCCTTCCGTGACGCCTGGGCCGACCCGGTGTTCCGCGCCGAACTCGACGGGCTGCTGCGTGACTATGCGGGCCGCCCGTCGCCGCTGACGGAGTGCAAGCGAGCCTCAGCCGAGTTGGGTCTGCGCCTGCTGCTCAAACGCGAGGACCTCAACCACACCGGCAGCCACAAGATCAACAACGTGCTCGGCCAGGCGTTGCTCGCCCGCCGCATGGGCAAGGCCCGCCTGGTGGCCGAGACCGGCGCCGGTCAGCACGGAGTGGCCACCGCCACCGCGGCCGCGCTGCTGGGC
>JANMIX010000115.1:0-4025 GCA_031376015.1 Acidimicrobiia bacterium
CGTGAACCTGCTGGAGGACCTCCAGGAGCAGTTGGGTCTGGCCTACATCTTCATCGCCCATGACCTTTCGGTCGTGCGCCACATCTCCGACACCGCGGCGGTGATGTACCTGGGCAAGGTGGTCGAGACCGGCCCGGCGGAGGAGCTCTACACCCCCCCCTCCCAACCCAACACCCAGGCCCAGCTGTCGGCGGTTCCCGTGCCAGACCCCCCTAAGGAGCGGGCGAGGCGACGCATGGTGCTCGAGGGCGACGTGCCCAGCCCCATCAACCCGCCCTCGGGCTGTCGCTTCCGCACGAGATGCCCCAAGGCGCAGCCCCTGTGCGCCAAGGAGGAACCCGCCCTGGTCGACCGCGGCCAAGGGCATCCCGTCGCCTGCCACTTCGCTGAAGTGCTGCAGGTGGTCTGAGAGGGCTACGGTTTCGCCCGTGCTGGAAGCCTTTGTGATGCTCGTCTTCGTGCTCGACTCCCTGGCCCTGATCTTCCTCGTGCTGCTGCACAGCGGGAAGGGGCGGCGGCCTGTCCGACATGTTCGGTGGGGCAGTGGGGCAGGCGGCGGCCGGCTCGACCGTGGTGGAGCGCAACCTCGACCGCATCACCGTCGTCGCCGCCCTCGTCTTCGCCTTCTCCTGCGTCAGCCTCACCCTGATCCTGTCGTCTTGAACCGGCGGTGGCGCGGGGCCGCCATCCTCCTTACGGCCACCCTCTTCGCCGGCGCGGCCTGTTCCTCAGGGAAGTCCTCGACCCCCCCGACGAGCGTTGCTTCATCGGCATCGTCGACTGCGGTGGTTGGTGGCACGCTGCGTATCGGCGTGCAGCGGCCCACTGGTTCCGCCGGTTTCGATCCGGCCCGGGCACCCGCCACTTCGCCGTCGCAGTTGCTGCTGGCCGATCTGCTCTTCGACGGCTTGCCGCAACTGGCAGCCACGTCACGCCCGTCGACCGACGGCCAGACCTGGATCTTCACCCTGCGCCCCGACGAGCGGTTCAGCGACGGCAGTCCGGTGACCGCCGGCGACGTGAAGACCTCCCTGCAGCGGGTGGTGGCCCAGGGCGACCGCTCGCTCGCGGCGCTTCGGCTCGATGCCGTCACGGGTTGGGCCGCGCTCACCCAGGGGCGCACCAATGAACTGATCGGGATCAAGGCACGCGACGCCCGGACGGTGGAGATCCACCTGGACCGGCCGGTGGGCTCGCTGGCCGACCTGCTGGCCAATCCCGAGTACGGGATCCTGCGGGGTGCGAAGGCGGCGCTCGTTGCGACCGGACCGGTGGGATCGGGTCCGTTCCGGCTGGCCTCGGTGCAGGGCTCGATCGCCCACCTGGTGCGCCGCGCTCCCGGCAGCGCACTGCTCGACGGGATCGACGTCCATCTCTACGACGATCTCGCCGGTGCCTACGCCGACTTCGCCACGGGCAAGCTCGACTGGAGCCTCGTGCCGGCGGCCAGCGCGCCGGCTGCGGCTGCCGCCCACGGACGCAGTGGCTTCGTGCCGTTCCAGGCCGAGCTCTTCTATGCGTTCAACCTGGCCGACCCCGTGTTCGCGAAGGTTGCGTTCCGTCAGGCCATCGTGCAGTCGATCGACCGGGATGCGGTCGTGAACGCCGCGCTGGCGGATGTGGCCGTGCCCCTGAACGGGGCGATCCCCCAAGGGGTTCCCGGCCACGTCGACGACGACTGCGGGGGTGCCTGCCGGTTCGACACGGTGGCGGCCAAGGCGTTGCTGCTGGTGGCGTTCCCCGACGGCAAGGTGCCGGCCATCAACGTGGACTACTACGAGGGCAACGAGGAGTCGGCCATCGCCAAGCAGCTGCAGACGGCGCTCGCCGCCGTTGGTGTTCGTGCGACGTTGCGTCCGCACCCGGCCGCCGCCTACGCCGCCTTCGTGGCCAGCGGCAAGGCCGGCCTCTACCGGTTCGGGTGGGTCGGCGGGGGAGCCGACACCGACTCGTACCTGACGCCGCTGTTCGGCACCCGATCCCGCGACAACGCCTCGGGCTTCAGCGACAAGGGCGTCGACGCGCTCCTGGCCAAGGCGCACCTGACCGCCGACGCCGATGCCGGCCGCAGCTACGAGCAGCAAGCCGAGCGGGCGATCCTGGCGAAGGTGCCGATCCTGCCCCTGGCCCAGTTCCTGACGCGCAGTGTGGCGGACGCCAAGGTGCGGGACCTGCGGTTGAACGTGGGCGGCACCTTCGACGGCAGCCGGGTGTGGCTGGCGCCGCCGTGAGCCGGGCTGGTTCCGCGGAGCGTCGCGTCGGCTAAGTTGACCCCTCGCACCGGCCACAACCGGGGCCACGTCGGAGTGGCGGAATAGGCAGACGCGCTAGGTTGAGGGCCTAGTGCCCGCAAGGGCGTGGGGGTTCAAGTCCCCCCTCCGACACGTTCATAACCCCACCATCTGGAGGCGTCCTGTCGGGCCTCGATGGTGCGGCTGCGGTGGTCGTACCGCAGCGGTTGACCACGTGCATCGTTGCGGACCCGATCGGGGGCCCCTCAGCCCGTCAGGGCGCGGAGGAGATCCACCTCGCATCCCGCTGCGTTCAGCGTCTGTTGGTCCTGGTGGAGATTTCGGCGGGTAGGCGCGAGTCGGACGAAGCCGAGCGCGGCGAAGCTGGCGCCGAGTGGGTACATCCACCATTGGAGGGCCAGGAAGAAGCCGACGAAGCCGACCAGCGCAGCCGACTCGGCGAATGCGACCCGCAGGAAGAACCGGGTACGGAAGGACTCCACGAGGGCGGTGGTCGAGGAGCAATCGAGGGGACGAGCGAGGACGCGTGGCGCGAGGAGGCTCGACACGCCGAATCCGGCGACGCCTGCGGCGACGATGATCGGCGATCCCCCTTCGGCGGTGGTGGGCTCACCGGCGTTGAGAAAGAGAACAACGAGGCCGATGAAGCCGATCGCCATGGCGAACGACGTGAAGATGGCGCGCAGCAGACGGAGCGGGTTGTCGGCCTGTCGCAGCGCGAGCCGCATGCCAACCACCGGCACGAGCATCCACAGAAAGCTCTTGGGGGAGAACCACCCGGGGTCCTCATTGCGTTCCGACGTGTTCACCGGCGCATTGTGCCGCGCACACTGGGCGCCAGGCGACGTCGAACCCGACGGGCCGAGATTCTTCGCTACGAGATTGGAGCCGTCCACGCGTACCAGCGGCCTCCGAGGTGGAAGAGGTGCCATGGACGCTCGAAGTTCTCGGGGCCGGCGAGCGTCGGTACCGGCTCGTGGGGGAGCTCCGCGAACCCGCCGAGTGAAAAGCCGTCGTTGCGGACCCCGAAGATCACAGCGTCGTCCTCATGGGTGACCCATTCGACGGTGTAGAGCCCGATGCGGGTGGCGTCGGGGCGCGGGCCCGGAACATCTGATCGCGGGAGCGCGGCAGCGCGCTCGAAGGCAGACCGACTGGCCCACCACCGAGCCTGGAGGGGCATGTCCGACCCCGCACCGGCGAGGACGACCGCACCGCAGAGGGGCGCGATCAGAAAAGTCCAGCTGCCGCCCGGGTCACGGCGATGTCGAGGTTGGCGATGACCACGAAGCGGGTCGAGTTCTGCGCTGGGTCGCGCAGACTGGTGGGATGCCCTTGGTCAGCCGGGGGGCTCGACGTACTTCTGGAGCAACCTGAGCGTGGTCGACGTCCGGTCCTGCAGCTCAGAGCTTGCCCGTTCGATTCGCGCCGGATCGGGTGCCGGCGGGTTCGAGCCGGGAGTCGGTGTCAGCGCGTACGCCTCCCAGAACGTCATCTGCTCGAAGTGGTTCATGAACGCTGCTTCAACTTGAACCAAATTCGATAACGCCGTTTGGCTCTTTTCGACTGGGCCAGTCAGGAACAGGGCAACGAACGTGGCGCTCCCAAGCGCGCCGAGCAGAACGGCCGAAGCGGAACCTGTCAAGGGGCGTGAGACAACTTCTCATGCGGATTGGATGACTGCTTCTCGGCTGGGTTCGTTGATCCAGGCGATGGTGGGCAGCTTGGGGGGCTCGGGCCGGCGGTGCCGGAACCGGGCGGGGTTCTCGTCGT
>JANMIX010000350.1:0-1624 GCA_031376015.1 Acidimicrobiia bacterium
GTGAACATCGCCGCCGCCAAGCCATGCGTGCCGATCCGGCGGCGCACCCCATGCACCTGGACCCTCGTAACCGCGCCGTGACGTTCCATGAACTCCACCGCCGCCGTGGACGCCTCCACGAGCGCCATGGACACTTCGGCCGCCACCTTGTCCCCGCCGAACGCCCACAACAACGACACCGACTTCGGGGCTGACACGGTGAGGTCGAACGCCTTCACCGTGCGGGCCTTGTGCCCGGCCACCAGATCGACCCCGGTGTCCGGGTGGCGGCCCTCCATCAGGTTCCGCAACTGCTCGGCCTCCACCACACCCTCGAGGCCGAGTTCGCTGGCCCAGGTCCCGTGCCACACGCCGGGGGCTTCGCCGGCGCCCATGAAGTAGTCCTCCCCCCCTTGCGCGACGGCGGAGAGCAGGTACTCGGCGCCCCGGAGTGGGGTGATGGTCAGCATCGGCGGACCCTGACCATGGGGTTGTACGCGGGCACCGACACTTGCCAGCCCGGAGGGCTGGCAAGTGTCTGCCGAATCGGGTTTGGGGTGAAGAGCAGGTCGGCGGGGATCACGGGTCAGCGGCTCGGAACGACGGGAGCGGGAGCGAACAGGTCGAGCTGGTTCGATGCTGAACGGCGCGCGTGAGTGGCGCGGGAGGAGGGTCGGGACTCACGAACAGGGTCCCCGGCCGCGGTGTCGGGCTCGACGGGTGCTTCGACGGCCGCCGGCGGCGCCGTGGCGGCGTGATGACTGGTGTCGTCTCGTCCGCAGCCGCCATCGCCCGCCAGGCCGACCTCGACGCTTTGGAGGGGGGCGCCGATGAGTTCCTCCAACGCCCGGCGGGGGACCCGCAAGACGTTCCCCAGGTCGACGACCGGCAGCCCCGAGCGTCCCTCAGTGGCCCGCCACTCCCGGGTCAGGGCATAGGCCTTGGTGCGGCCCACCCGGATCACCCGGGCCGCTTCCTCCACCGTCAACAACTCAGGCAGTCCAGCCAACCGGCCCTCACACTCTCGACAGGAACACAACGGGACCGTGAGTATACATGACTCTACGGTCTCGTGCATGACATGGCGGAAATGTTGCGATAGGCTCCCGGGCGTGAGCACCCGCAGATTCGGCGTCCGCCGCACCATGACCCCCAACCAGATCGTGGCCTACAACGTCATCAAAGCCCGAGCCCTACGCGGCTGGACCCAAGAACAAGCCGCCGAAGCCCTCGCCCCCTACCTCGGCGCCAAACTCTCCGGCCCCAGCTTCTCCGCCCTCGAGCGCTCCGCCTACAAAGTCGACCGCATCAAACAATTCTCCGCCGACGACCTCGTCGCCCTCTCCCGCGGCTTCGACCTACCCATCGGCTACTTCTTCACCCCACCCCCACCATCCTTCGACGCCGGCCTCTACGCCCCCGACGCCGGCTCCAAGGGCCTCGACCCCATCGTCATGCTCGACGCCATCCTCGGCACCCCCGACAACCTCGACCACTGGACCGACGAACTCCTGGCCTACTCAGCCAGCCACGCCCCCATGCCCAAAAGCAAGAAAGAGAAGCCCTCCGTCTCCCCCGCCGACCTCCCCCAACGCACCAACCCGCTCATCGCCCTGCGCGCCCAAGCCCTGCTGCGCAAGGAACT
>JANMIX010000120.1:0-3377 GCA_031376015.1 Acidimicrobiia bacterium
CCACTCGGTAGTTCGAGCCAGCCGTCGATGTTCGTCGGCAGGTCGTACTGCGTGACCTGATAGTCCTTCGGCATGTCGGGGTAGAAGTAGTTCTTGCGGGCGAAGACCGCGGGCTTGACCGTGCAGTGCAGCGCCAGACCGAGCCGCACCGCGTACTCGACCGCAGTCTCGTTGAGCACTGGCAGCGAACCGGGCAGGCCGAGACACACCGGGCACACGTTGGTGTTGGGCTCGTCGCCGAACATGTTGGCGCAACTGCAGAACAGCTTGGTGGCCGTGTTCAGCTCGACGTGCACCTCCAAGCCGATGACGGTCTCCCACCCCTCGGGGCCGGGAGTGCCCGAACTGGCGGCGCTGTCGGTGGCCGTGTCGGTTGCGGTGTCGGTCATGCCCCGCAGGTTAGGGGTTCAGCCCGCTTCGTCCCGCAGGCGTTGGCGCAGCACGAACTTCTGGATCTTGCCGGTGGCGGTGCGGGGGAAGTCCTCGACGCCGCGCACCTCCTCGGGCCATTTCTGCTTGGCCAGACCGCGATCGCGCATGGCGTCGCGCACCGCTTCGAGGGAGGGCACCGTGCCCCGCACCAGAGCGCAGGCGTGCTCGCCCAACCGCACGTCGGGGGCGGCCACCACCGCCACCTCCAACACCCCGGGCATGGCCGCGATCACCTCTTCGATCTCGGCCGCCGACACGTTCTCGCCGCCCCGGATGATGATGTCCTTCTTGCGGTCGGTGATGGTGAGGAAGCCATCGGCGTCCATCACGCCCACGTCCTCGGTGCGGTACCAGCCCTCCGAGTCGAACACCTCCGCGGTGAGCGCCGGATCGGTGTAGCCCACGAAGCAGTCGGGCCCCCGGCTGAACAGCTCGCCGTCGTCGGCCACCCGGAGCTCGCATCCCTCCAGCAGGCGGCCGTCGGTTCGGATCCGCTTGTCGAAGGGATCGTCGTGGTACGAACCGGTGATCGAGGGATGCTCCGTGGAGCCGTACATCCGGACGGTCGAGATGCCCAGGGCTGCGGCCCGCTCGCCCACGGCGACGGGCACGGCCGAGCCGCCCAGACCGATGTGGCTCATCAGCGGGGCGTGCACCATGGGGTCGAAGTCGGGATGATCGAGCAACGAGGTGAGGAAGTAGGTGGAGCCGCTGCCGGAGGTGAGGCCCTCGGCCGCCATGTGGCCCAGCACGGTGCCCGGGTCCCACACGTCGATCAGGTGGATCGGCCGGCCCTGCAACACCGGGATGAGCAGAGCCCCCAGCATGCCGATGGCATGCCCGACGGGGGCGCCGGTGATGCCGGGTCGGGCCTGCGGCGCTTGCATCCCCGTCAGTTGGCGGGACTCGAACCCGATGGTGCGATGCGAGTGGATCACCCCCTTGGGGGCGGTGGTGGTGCCGCTCGTATAACCCACCAGCGCCGGCAGGCTCGGATCGGTGCTCAGCGCCACGGCCAGCGGTTCGGAGGCGTAGATGCCCGACAGAGGGACCGCCCCGTCGCCGACCCCGCCGTCCACCCGGTCGGCCACCAGCACCGGCGCGTCAAGGTGGGCGGTGCTGTCGTGCAGGTTCCGGGTGCCCGAAAGAGGCCCGAAGGCGTCGAAGGTCACGTAGACATCCGGCGGGGTGCGGCCCAGGATGTAGCCCACCTCGGAGGGACCGTAGAAGTGCACGATGGGCACGACGGTGGCTCCCAGCAGCGCGGCTGCGTAGAACACATGGGCAGCCTGCGCCGAGTTGGTCAGTTGGAACGCCACCACCGAACCGGGCCCGATGTCGTACGTGCCGCGCAGACCGGCGGCCAGCCGGCCCGCGTCCGTGAGCACCTCGCCCAGGGTCCCGCGGTAGGGCTGCAGCGCCGAACGCACGGTGAAGGGATCGGCGAGGTGGGTGGTCATGCTCCGCTGGAGCAACTGGCCCAACGTGTCGTCGGTCCAGTAGCCGGCCCGGACCCACGAGCGGCTCAGGTCACCGTCGATCTCCCGCAATGACCATTCCCCGCTGTGCTGCCCCATGAGCGGAGCAAGTTAGTGGCCCACCGTTCGCGGCCTCGACCGGGCCGGGTCCCGACCCTCAGGCCAGCGACGCCTCGAGGGCGGCGGCAGCCCGGAACATGTCGACCTCGCCCAGGGCCGGAGCCAGCACCTGGACGCCCACCGGCATGCCGTCGGCGCCGTTCCCGTAGGGCACCGACATGGCGGGATGCCCGGCCAGGTTGGAGGGGATGGTGAACACGTCGTTGAGGTACATCGACAGCGGATCTGCTTTGGCCCCGAAGGCGAAGGCCGTGGTGGGCGAGGTCGGCCCGACCAGCACGTCGAAGTCGCGATAGGCCTGCTCGAACTCGCGCAGGATCAGGGTGCGGACCCGCTGGGCCTTGCCGTAGTAGGCGTCGTAGTAACCCGCCGAGAGGGCGTAGGTGCCGAGCATGATGCGCCGCTTCACCTCGGGGCCGAAGCCGGCGGTGCGCGTGCGGTCGTACATCTCGCCGATGTTGTTGCCGTCCACCCGCAGCCCGTAGCGCACGCCGTCGTAGCGGGCCAGGTTGCTCGAGGCCTCGGCCGGGGCGATCAGGTAGTAGGCCGACAGTCCGTACATCGTGGAAGGGATCGACACCTCGCCGACCGACGCGCCGGCCGCTTCGAATGCGGCGGCGGCCGCCTGCACCCGGGCGGCGACGTCGGGGGCGAGGCCGTCGGCGTTCATGAACTCGCTGATGATCCCGACCCGCAACCCGGCCACCCCCTGGGCGCCGGCACGGCAGGCCTCGACCAAGGCGGCGGCCGGTTCGGGGATCGAGGTCGTGTCGCGCCGGTCGTGGCCGCCGATGATCTCGAGGCACAGGGCCGAGTCGGTGACGTCGGTGCTGAACGGGCCGATCTGATTGAGGCTGGAGGCGAAGGCCACGAGCCCGTAGCGCGACACCGCGCCGTAGGTGGGCTTCACCCCGACCACACCGCACAGCGCCGCGGGCTGGCGAATCGAGCCGCCCGTGTCCGAGCCCAACGCCAGGGGCGCGAACCCGGCGGCCACCGCCGCCGCGCTGCCGCCCGAGGAACCCCCCGGCACCCGCGACGGGTCGTGGGGGTTGCGCGTCGGCCCGAACGCAGAGTTCTCGGTGGACGAACCCATGGCGAACTCGTCCAGGTTGGTCTTGCCCACGAACACCGCGCCGGCCGCGGCCAGGCGTTCGACGACGGTGGCGTCGTACGGCGGGCACCAGCCCTCGAGGATGCGCGACGAACAGGTGGTGGGCACCCCGCGGGTGCACATGTTGTCCTTGAGCGCCACGGGCACCCCGGCCAGCGGACCGGGATCCTGCCCGGCGGCTACCGCCGCGTCGACCGCGGCGGCGGTCGCCCGGGCCTGTTCGGCGGTGACCA
>JANMIX010000160.1:0-1698 GCA_031376015.1 Acidimicrobiia bacterium
CCGACGACGTGAGCGCCTGCAGTGCGGGCTACGACCTGTTCGTGAACGCGTCGTATGCCAGCGCCGTGGAGAACCGGGCACCGCACGGGCTCCTGGTCGTGTACTTCCCGACCGAACCCGAGGGCGCGCTGACAGGCTGGCGCCGGCGGACCGCCTCCACCGCGGCTCGCTTGGGCGTGCGGGCGCCCGAATCGCCGGTGCGGTGGGCCAGTGGGTTTCGTCATCCCGAGCGGGAGCGGTGGTACCAGCATCGGTGGAGTGACGGCAACGGCCGCCTGATGGTCAGCGCCAACCGACCGACCACGCTGCGCGTGCAGGTGCCGGGTTCCTGGCCCGCCGTACTGGGACCGCGGAAGGTCACCGTGGAGGTCGACGGTGTCGAGGTGGTGACGGCCACGATCGCCCCGGGCGAACGGCGCAGGCTCGAGGTCGGGCTGGCCGGCCGCACCGACGGTGCCGCTCATGAGGTGTTGATCCGCAGCGACACCTTCGTGGTGGCTGAGGTCACCGCGTCGGACGATCCCCGTACGCTCGGGGTGCCGGTGGTGGTGTTACCGCCCCGGCGCACACCCCGTGCCGTGTTGCTGGGGCGCTTTCCCTGGGTGGTGCGCCGGCCGGTGGACTTCACGAAGGTGGCGGCGACGTATGACCGGGTCGTGTCCATCTCGGAGTACACCTCGGGTTTCGTGCGCAGGTACTGGGGAATCGAACCCGAACTGTTGCACCCGCCGGTGACGATGATCTCCCCGGGGACGAAGGAGCCCCTCATCCTCAGCGTCGGGCGCTTCTTCGGAGCCGACAGCGGGCACTCCAAGAAGCAGGTCGAGATGGTGCAGGCGTTCCGCTCCTTGGTGGCCGGCGGCCTGCGCGGCTGGCAGCTTCACCTGGTGGGTGGCTGCGCCGACGCCGACCGCCCGTACCTCGACGAGGTGCGCCGGCAGGCAGCCGGCCTGGAGGTGACACTGCACGTGGGAGCGTCGGGGGCAGAGGTGACGGACCTGTACCGCCGAGCCTCGATCCTGTGGAGCGCCACAGGCCTTGGCCATGACCCGCGCACCGAGCCGGTGCAGTTCGAACACTTCGGCATCACGATTGTGGAAGCGATGTCCGCCGGCGCGGTGCCGGTGGCCGTGGGAGTGGCCGGCCCGGCCGAGATCATCACCCACCTCGAACACGGTCTTCTGTTCTTCGACCGCCGCGGCCTGGTGGAGCGGACCCGCCAACTGGTGGACGAGCCCGATCTGCTGCAGCGGCTCGCCACCGCGGCCCGGCAGCGGTCGGAGGACTTCAGCACTGCGCAGTTCGGCCGGCGCCTCGAGGCCCTGGTCGGTCGCGTCTGCGCCGGTGCCGGAGATCAGCCCGGAGGTTCGGCGTCCACCCGGTGAGCCGCAAGTAGTTGTTCGGCGGCATGCGTCGGGCTGGTGCGGCCCGACGCCACGTCGTCCTCCAACCGGGCCCGCAGCGTCGCCACCGCCGGATCGGCGTCGAAACGGGCGAGCAGGCGCTCGTGCACCTCGGTCCACATCCAGCGCAGTGACTGTTCACGCCTGCGGGCTTCGAACACGCCCGCGGCGCGTACCGCCTCGGCGTGCGCGGTCACCGCCGCCCAGGCCTCCGGAAGGCCGCGTCCCTCCAAGGCCGAGCAGAGGCACACCGGTGTGGTCCATCCCTCGACGCGGGGGCGCATCAGGTGCAGCG
>JANMIX010000166.1:0-2881 GCA_031376015.1 Acidimicrobiia bacterium
AGGTCACCACCTCGGCGGTACCGAGCAGCCGCCCGACGATTGCCATGCCCATCGCCGGCGGCATCCGGTGAGCCTGGGCCATGAACGGCCGCAACGACCGGAAGGGGATGCGGGAGAACAGCACATCAGCGATCGGGAACAGCCGGTCGAGTACCGCCATCTCGGCGAACGTCGGCACCGGGTTCTCGTACGTGCCGGCCATCGGCACCAACCCGGCCACCGCCGCCGGGCCGCCCACGGCATAGGCCTCGAAGATGCCCTGCACGCCCATGGAGTGCCCGGCCATCACCACCGGCCCGCGCCCCACCTCCTGAACCAGTTCCACCAGGTCGGTGGCCACCCGCCGCACCGACACGTGCTCGACGGGCAGGTCGATCGGGGTACGCCCCGGCTTCTGGGGCAGCCGGCTCTGGCCGTGGCCGCGGGTGTCGAACAGCACGACGGGATGCCCACCGGCCAGCACCGGCGGGACGATCTTGCGCCAGTAAGCATCGGGACACGTCCAGCCGTTCATGAACAGCACCGGCGTGCCCGGCAGGTCCTCTCCCAACACCGTGTAGGCGATGCGAGCACCATCGGAGGCCACGAACGACCGATCCTTGGGCCACAGCGCATGTTTGGCGGCGAGACTTCCCATTCTCAGGCTCCTTGTTCCAGCGCGGCGCGCACGTGGTCGACCAATCCCGCAAGCGGCACCCGAACCTGCTCCATGGAGTCACGATCTCGGACGGTGACGGCGTCGTCCTCGAGGGTCTCGAAATCGATGGTGACGCACAGCGGGGTGCCGATCTCGTCCTGGCGCCGGTACCGCCGGCCGATGGCCTGGGTCTGGTCGAAGTCGCACATGAAGTTGGGTTGCAGCAACCCCAGCACCTCGGTGGCCTTGGGCGAGAGTTGCTCGTTCTTCGACAGCGGCAATACCGCCACCTTGTAGGGCGCCAAACGGGGGTGAAGGCGCAGCACCGTGCGCGTCTCGCCCCGCACCTCTTCCTCGTCGTACGCGGCCATCAGGAACGCCCTGGTGGTGCGGGTGGCGCCGGCCGCCGGTTCGATCACATGGGGCGTGTAGCGCTCCCCGGCGGCCTGGTCGTAGAACTCCAACTTCTCGCCCGAGGCGTTGGCGTGCTGGGTCAGGTCGTAGTCGCCACGGTTGGCGATGCCCTCCAGTTCGTCCCAGCCCCACGGGAAAAGGAACTCCACATCGGAGGTGCCCGAGGAGTAGTGCGACAACTCGTCTTCGGCATGGGCCCGCAACCGCAGCTTCGACGCAGGGATACCGAGACCGAGATACCAGTTGAACCGCTGCTGGCACCAGTACTCGTACCATTGGCCCGCCTCCTCCGGCGGCACGAAGAACTCCATCTCCATCTGCTCGAACTCACGGGTACGGAACACGAAGTTGCCCGGGGTGATCTCGTTGCGGAACGACTTTCCCACCTGGGCGATGCCGAACGGAGGCTTCTTGCGCGACGTCTCCAGCACGTTCTTGAAGTTGACGAACATGCCCTGAGCCGTCTCCGGCCGCAGGTACACCTCGGCACCCGAACCCTCCACCGGCCCGGCGTAGGTCTTGAACATCAGATTGAACTGCCGGGCCTCGGTGAAGGTTCCTTCGCCCTTGCAGTTGGGGCACACGCCGGGATCCTCGAGCTTGTCGAGACGGAACCGCTCCCGGCAGTTGCGACAGTCGACCAGTGGGTCGGTGAAGTTGGCCAGATGCCCTGAGGCCTCCCAGATGGCGGGCGGGCTCAGGATGGCGGCGTCGAGGCCCACCACGTCGTGGCGCAACTGCACCATCGAGCGCCACCACGCGTCCTTGACGTTGCGCAGCATCAACACCCCGATGGGCCCGTAGTCATACGTCGAGCGAAAACCGCCGTAGATCTCGGCGGAGGGGAACACGAACCCGCGCCGCTTGCACAGGTTGACGACCTTGTCGAACAGGCTGGGATCGGCCGAGGCGGCCTCGGTCTCCGTGGGGGGCATGAAGGGCAACGATACTGAGGTGGTGGAGCCTCCCTTTCCTTCGACCGGCACGCCCGGCCCCTACGGTCCCCCGCCGGGCATGCCCGGGCCGGCGTACGGCTACCCCGGCGCCCCCTCCTACGGCGCGCCGCGGGACCCGACGGCGGTGCAGGGCCGGCGCATCGGTGCCTTCTTCATCGACGTCGCCGTCATGATCGCCCTCGGCATTGCCTCGTTCCTCCTCATCGCCGACCGAGGCACCATCGCAGAACTGCTGAGCACCCATCCCGAGTGCGGGGTCAGCTACATCGACCAGACCCGGGAACTCGAGTGTGATTCCCCCTTGCTGCCGCTCACCATCGATGACCAGACCGCCTTCATCGCGGACGGCAACACCATGCTGGGCCTGGGCGTACTGGCCTCGGCCGTGCTCTTCCTCTTCGTCCCCACCGCCACCGGCGGCTCACCCGGAAAGCTGATGGTGGGCCTGCGGGTGGTCACCGCCGACGGGCGCCGAGCGGGATTCGGCCGCACTCTGGTGCGCTGGCTCTTCTGGGCGGTCGACGGTCCCTTCACCGGTTTCGTGCTGGGGCTGGTGACGTTCCTCGTGTCGTCGGGCCATCGACGGCTGGGCGACATGGTGGCCCGCACCTACGTCGTGCCCACCGCCTTCGTGGGCCAACCCATCCTCCCCGCTGGCACCCTGCCCCCCGGCTGGACCCCGCCTCAAGCGTGGACCCCACCGATGGGCGCCGTCCCGCCCTGGGGCACCCCCACACCACCCCCGGGTTGGGGCACCCCCACTCCGCCCGCCCAGCCACAGCCCCAAGCGTCACCGAGCGACTCGGGTTGGGCGTCGCCCACTCCCGCGCCGGGGACCACCCCGCCCACCGGCGGCACGGCGGGCGGCACCCCG
>JANMIX010000188.1:0-3670 GCA_031376015.1 Acidimicrobiia bacterium
GTGGCGATGGTCACGACAGTGCCCCGGTGTCGATCAAGGCCTGCTTGGCCCGCACGAAGTCGGCCCGCATCTGGGCCATCGCCTCACCGCCGCCGCGCAGCACCGCGGCGGGATGGAATGTGGGCACGAGAATGGCGCCCCGGTACGGGTAGGTACGACCACGCAACTTGGTGATGCCCTCCTTGGTGTCGAGCAGAAGCTTGGAGGAGAAGTTCCCCAGCGTGATGATGACCTGGGGCTCCACCAGTTCGATCTGGCGTTCGAGCCATGGCCGGCAGGCTTCGATCTCGTCGAGTTCGGGATCCCTGTTTCCGGGAGGACGGCATTTCACCACGTTGAGCACGTAGAAGCCGTCACGTTCGAGGCCGATCTCCTCCAGGGCGAGGCGGTCGAGCAGCTGTCCGCTGCGGCCCACGAAGGGAAGGCCTTGCTTGTCCTCCTCGGCGCCGGGTCCTTCGCCCACGACCACCAGGGGGGACCCCGGGTCGCCGCGCGCCACCACGACCTGCGTACGGCCCAGACCGGCAAGCTTGCACCGCGTGCAGGCTTTGGCCGCCGAGTTCAGCTCGGCGAGGAGCACAGCAGCTTCGGCCACGGAGGCGCAGGCTACTGCCCGTCCGAACCGGTCCCGACCGGAGCGTCCCGGCAGCCTCGGCGGATCGCCTGCTCCACCGCGCGGGCCGCCAGTTGCCGCACCACGGCGACCTCCGCCTGCACCGCCCCTGTGGCCGCGACCACCACCGCGTCACCGTCCACGGCGGTGTGCACGGGGTCGAGGGCGCGGGCGAATCCGTCATGGGCGGCGCGGGCCACCAGCAGGCATTCGGCCTTGGTCAGCCGGGCGTTGGTGGCCACCACCCCGATCGTGGTGTTGGCGAAGTTGGACTGCGCATCGGTGGCGGCCGCCAGCGGCAGACGAACCGGGCCGTCGTCGTGACGTTCGTCGCCGAAGGCGTTCACGGCCATGAGCGCCGCCACCACCAGCGGGCCCTGCGTCTCCGACGCCGCCCCCAACCCGCCGGGCCGGGACTTGTCGCGGCCCTCCCACTTGGCCACCGTTGCCCCGGTGCCGGCACCGACCCGGCCGAGAACGACCGGGCCTGCCGTGGCGGCGGTGCAGGCGTCGTAGCCCTCCTGGGCACCGGGGGCGGCGGCGGTCCCTGCTTCGAGGAGGTCGAAGAGGCCGAGCGCCACCACGATCGGCACCGGCCCGGCACCCGTGGGAAAGCCCATCCCCCGCTCCCGGCACCAGCGCACCACCCCATCCGCCGAAGCGAGACCGAACGCCGACCCTCCGGTGAGCACGACGGCGTCCAGCCGGTCGACGGTGGCGGCGGGATCCAGGAGCGCCAGCTCGCGGCTGGCCGGCGCGCCACCCCGAACCTCGGCCGACGCCACCGTCCCCTTGGGGAAGAGGACCACGGTGCAGCCGGTGCCGCCCGCCGCGTGGGTGTAGTGCCCGACCCGCACGCCGGGCACCGCCGTCAGCACCGACGCCTCACACGTACCGCCGGGGCACCCGGGAACTGTTGATCCCGCAGACGATCTCGTACGCGATGGTGTCCACTCGCTCGGCCCATTCCCAGGCCGAGATCTCGGCGTCGCCCTGCCGGCCGAACAGGACCACCTCGTCGCCCACCCGGACTGCGTCGTCGTCGCCGCAGTCGATCATCAGTTGGTCCATGGTCACGACCCCCACGATCGGGCGCCGGTGGCCGCCCAGGAGCACCTCGCCACCGGCGAGGCCGAGCCGGCGGGGCACGCCGTCGTGGTAACCGATGGGCACGGTGGCCACCCGCGCGTCCTGGGAGAAGCGGTGATGCAGGCCGTAGGAGATGCGTTCGCCGGCGGCTACGACCTTGAGGAAGCTGACGCGGGACTTCAGCGTCATCGCCGGTCGGAGCCCGGCCGCCTCCACCATGCCGGGGGCAGGGGCGAGCCCGTAGATCGCGATGCCGCAGCGGACCATGTCGCGCCGGGCCGCTGGCCGCAGCAGCGTGCCGCCGGAGTTGGCCGCGTGCACGATGGCGGGTTCCACTCCGGCGGCGACCAGGGCGTGGAGACTGCGGTCGAACTCACCGAGTTGACGCTCGGTGTAGCCGCCGTCGTCGAGGTCCTCAGAGGTGGCCAGGTGTGTCCAGAACCCTTCGAGCACCAACTCCGGGGCGGCGTCGATGCGCTCGGCCATGGCCAGCGCCTGTGCGGGCGCCACACCGACCCGGTGCATCCCGGTGTCGACCTTCAGATGCACCGGCAGCGGCGCGCATCGGGCGGCGCGGACCGCGGCGATGGCGGCTTCGATCCCGGCATCGGAGTACACCGCCGGGCGGACCCCGGGGATGCGGACCAGATCGACGAACTGTTCGGGCGGCGGTTCGGCCAGCAACAGGATCGGTGCATCGAGATGGCGGCGCAGATCGGCCGCCTCCTTCACCAAGGCCACCCCGAGCCAGGACGCACCGCCGGCCAGGGCCGCCTCCGCCACCTGCTCGGCGCCGTGGCCGTACCCCCACGCCTTGACCACCGCGCACAGCCGCGCCGGCGCGGCCGCAGCGGCCAGCAACACGGCGTTGTGGCGCACCGCGGCCAGGTCGATCTCGGCCCACGTGTTGGGCCGGTCATCGGGATGCACCTCGAAGGTGACCGACTCCGTCACCGGGGAACCATGCCCGAGACCCGCACCGCGTTGATGTCCGCCGGCCGGTGGCGCGACCAGGCGCCCGGATAGAGACCGGCCAGCAACCCCGGGAGATCTCCGGCCACCACGGCATGGTCCGGCGCGGTGGCGGCGGCGGCACCGTGGACCCAGGCACCGATGGACGCGGCATCGATCGGCTCGAGACCCTGGGCCAGCAGGGCCCCGATGATCCCGCTGAGCACGTCGCCCGTGCCCGCGGTGGCCAGGCGAGCGTCGCCGCTGATGCTCAGGCGCACCTCCCCCGACGGTGCGGCCACCACCGTGGTCGGCCCCTTCAGCAACACCACGGTCCCGGTGGACAGAGCCAGTGCACGAACCGAGGCGATGCGGTCGGGCCCGGGCGGGGCGCCGGTCAGGCGGGCGAACTCGCCGTCATGGGGGGTGAGGACCACGGGGGCGGCCCCGGCGGTCCAGCCCTGTCCGAGCGCGCCCAACCCGTCGCCGTCGACCACCACGGGCACCGGCGAGTTGGCCACGACCTCACGCACCGCTGCGGTGTCGGCGTCGGGGCCGAGACCGGGGCCGATCACGGCAGCACTGCACCGGGCCAGCCCCTCGCGCACCGCAATGGCCCACCCGGTGGAGGGCAGGGGCATCCCGACGGCCTCGATCGGGGCGTGGTCCGGTGCGGCGACCCCAGGCACCGACAGCCGCACGTAGCCGGCGCCGGCCCGCTGCGCGCCACGGGCGGCGAGACATGGGGCCCCGGTCATACCGGCCGAGCCCCCGACAACCCACACCGCCGAACGCCACTTGTGGGCGTCGGCGGCGCGGACCGGCCACTGTCGAGCGACATCGGCGGCCACCATGAGGTGGGCGCGGGCGGTCGTGCAGTCCAGCCCGATGTCGGCCACCTCCACCGCACCGGCGAGGGCACGGCCGGGCTGGAACAGCAGGCCGGGCTTGAGCGCGGCGAAGGTCACGGTGGCGTCGGCCCGCACCGCATGGTCACCCGCCTCGCCGGTCAGGCCG
>JANMIX010000224.1:0-3793 GCA_031376015.1 Acidimicrobiia bacterium
CTGATGTCGGCGTCGGTCTTGGCGCCGTCCCACTCCTTGGCGGTGTCGAGCAGGCGCTCGAAATGCTCGCCTTCCACATCGAGCACGATCCGGCCGTACATGGCCAGGAACCGCCGGTAGGAGTCGTAGGCGAACCGCTCGTCGTCGGTCTGCTTGGCCAGGCCCTCGACCGAGTCGTCGTTGAGACCCAGGTTGAGCACGGTGTCCATCATCCCGGGCATGGAGAACTTCGCCCCGGACCGCACCGACACCAGCAGCGGATCGACGGCGTCGCCCAACCTGCGACCCATCTTCTTCTCCAGCGCCGCCAACTGCTTGGCGATCTCGCCGTCGAGGCCGTCGGGCCAGCCGCCCTCCATGTACGCCCGGCAGGCGTCGGTGGAGATGGTGAAGCCACCGGGCACCGGCAACCCCAGTACCGAGGTCATCTCGGCCAGGTTGGCGCCCTTGCCACCGAGCAGGTCTTTCAGCTCCATCGGCGGGCGCTTGTGCTTGTGATCGAAGGCGTAGACAAGAGGCACGGCGGCAGCCTAGTGGGAAGCCGCGAGGCGCTCGGCCGGTGGTGGGGCCCCAGCGGAACGGGTCGCTACTGCCGCGCGCGCTCCGCCGCGCTCAGCTGCACCAACGGCGGCCGCTGGCCCCAGCGCACGTCGACCGCCACCAGGTCCGGTTGCTCCAGCAGCACGTCCGCCGGCACGGCATCGATGCCGGCCCGCTGCAGTGCCGTCATGAGCACCACCGTGGCCATCGGGCCCAACTCCGGGAGCGGGCGGTTCCGGTGCAGGCGGACCCCGAGGTCAACCTGGGCCATGACCTCGACGCCGAACTGAGCGGCGACATCGATGAGCAGACCGATGTCCACGCCGTAGCCGTCCACGAAGGGCACCGCCTCCAGCACGTGACGTCGGGCAGCGAACTCCCCCGCCAGGGGTTGCACCAGTCCGGCCAGGTGCGGAAACAGGAGGTGCAGCAACGGCCGTGCCACCAACTCGGTGACCCGGCCACCGCCACGGGGATGGCCATCGCCGGGCCGCTCGTAGAACGCCTTCACGAAGCCCACACCCGGGTCGGTGAGCAGCGGGCCGAGCAGGCCGACCACGTAGTGGGGGGAGAACTCGCGCACGTCGGCGTCGATGAAGGCCAGCAGGTCACCGGTGGCACACGCGGTGGCCTTCCATAGCGCCTGTCCCTTCCCCGGACCGGTGCCGTACGCCGCCAGCGTGGTGGCGGCGTCGACCACCCTGGCGCCCTCCCGGGCCGCGGCTCCGGCGGTGCCGTCAACGGAGTGGTCATCGACCACCAGCACCTCGTCGAGCAGCGGGTGAGCGGCGACCTTGCGCACGATCTCGCCGATGGTGGCGACCTCGTTTCGGGCGGGCAGACAGAGGCTCACGCGGACACCGAGTTCGTCCTTGGCGCGCACGAGATCCTCGAGACGGAACGCTCGGTGATCGAATCGGGCCAGCACGAGGCACCATCATTGCGGGATGTCCGGCCCTCGCAACCATCGACCGTGGCCTCCCGGCCGCACGGTTGCCACGGTGCTACTGCTGGCGGCGACGCTGGCCGGGTGCCGCCAGAGCACGTCGACGCCGGGCGAGGTCGCGTCCGGCGGACCATGCGCCAACCCGCCCCCGGCCGAGCGCGACACGAGGGTGACCCTGTCGGTCGAGGGGACCGAGCGGTGGTACCAACGCCGGCAGCCGGCTCGGATGACCCAGGGTGTCCTGCTGCCCCTGGTGATGGACCTGCACGGCTACGGCGAGAGTGCCCAGTTGCACCTGCAGATCACCCGCATGGCGGAGTTCGGGGCACGCAACGGGTTCGTCACGGTCACCCCGCAGGGTGGCGGTGCAGTGCCGGCCTGGAACACGGCCCTCGACTCACTCGATGTGAAGTTCCTGGCCACGGTGCTCGATGACACCGAGGCGCACGCCTGCATCGACCGCAACCGGGTGTTCGTGATCGGGTTGTCCAACGGGGCGATGATGGCCTCGACGCTGGGCTGCGTGCTGGCCGGACGGGTGGCCGCAATCGCCGCCGTGGCCGGGGTGGCCGACCCGAAGGGATGCGCACCCTCGCGTCCGGTGCCGGTGCTGGCCATCCACGGGACCGCCGATCAGTTCCTGCCCTACAACGGTGGGCTCGGCCCGGCGGTGACCAACCTGCCGGCCCCCGACAGGTCCGGACGCACGCTCGGGGAGGTGGGCATCCTGGCCGGCACCAAGGGTTCGCCAGCGGTGCCCAAGGTCCTCTCCGCGTGGGCCGCCCACAACGGGTGCCCGGCCGGGTCGCCGGCGGCACGGCACCGCGCCCACGACGTGACCGAACTGCGCTGGCCCTGCCCTCCGGCGGCCGAGGTCGTGCTCGAACGCATCGAGGGCGGCGGGCACAGTTGGCCCAGCAGCCAGTTCCTGCAGGCGGCGGCCAAGATCGTGGGCCGCACCACGTTCTCCATCGACGCGAATACCGAGGCCTGGTCGTTCTTCCAAGCCCACCCGCTGCGGTAGGGCTGTTCAGGCGGCGGCGCTTTCCCGGGCGCCGGCGCCGGGCGAGCAGGAGACCGACCGGTTGATGACGAAATGCACCGTATGCGCCACCGTTCTGCCGTCGCCGGTCTTGCCGCGGTCCTGCTGGCAGTGCTCACTCCCGGCGCCCGCGCCCAACACTCGATCACGGCCGCCCCGTCGACCGGCAGCCTTTCGGGAATCCATACCGCCGGAGGACATTTCGTCGACAACCAGGGTCGCACCGTGGTGCTGCGCGGCATCAACACCGTCGACAAGAACGGCTGGACCGGCACCCTGGCCGCACCCGTCGTGTCCGACACCGATCTGTCGAAGCTGGCCGCACTGGGGTTCAACCATCTGCGCCTCGGCCTCACGTGGGACAGCATCGAACACACCAGGGGCGTGTTCGACGACGCCTACATCGATCAACTGGTCGCCACGCTCGACAAAGTGGCCGCCCACGGCCTGGTGGCGGTGGTCGACATGCACCAGGACGTGTGGAGCGGAACGCTCGGCTACGACGGCGCCCCCCGCTGGGCCGACCCGGCCTGCAACGTGCCGCCGCACGTGCGCTCCTCCTCCGCCACCGGGGTGTGGTTCGGGGACTACTCCTCGCCTGCGGTCAACGCCGCGTGGTCCAACTTCTGGCACGACGGCTACGGGATCGCCGACCCCCACTGCACCGGTGCCATCCAGAGCGAGTTCGTGGCCGCCTGGCGACACCTGGCCCGACGGCTGGCGGGCCATCCGGCCGTGATCGGGTACGACCTGTTGAACGAGCCGTGGCCGAGTGCCCCGCCGGGCGCCTTCGAGGCTACCCAGTTGGGGCCCTTCTACGCCCGGGTCACCGCGGCCGTGCGCCAGGTCGACCCCACCACGGCGATCTTCTTCGGACCGCCCTTGTACGCACCCGCGGCGCCCTCGGTCGGCATGGACGCGCCCGATGCCAACGCCGCCTTCGCTCCCCACATCTACACCGAGACGATGGCCAGCAGCGGCGCCTTCACCACCGGGGCCCACACCGATGAACTGGCGCTGCTGAAGGACATGGAGGACGCCCGGCGCATGGGCTCGGCGCTATGGATCGGCGAATGGGGCGCCTTCGAGAACGGGGCCAGCGCCGCCTACCAGGACGCCATGTACAACCTGTTCGACCGCTACCAGATCAGTTCGGCCTACTGGGAGTACCGCGCCGCGGCCGGCCTGGCCGGCGGCGGTGCCGGCCATGCCCGCGTCTACCCCGAGGCCTTCCCCGGTACCGCGACGTGGACGTATGACGCCGC
>JANMIX010000234.1:0-2449 GCA_031376015.1 Acidimicrobiia bacterium
GTGCGGCGCCCGGAACGGGGGCCGCTCGATCAGGGCTTCGAGCGGAGGGCCGATGGCGGCGGCCGAATGGATGCGGGTCACCTCGAAGGCCTCCTCGGGGGCGAGGGCAGGCAGCAGGCCCGGGAGGCGCTCGGCCAGCATGGTCTTGCCCGCACCCGGAGGGCCGACCATGAGCACGTGGTGACCTCCGGCGGCGGCGACCTCCAAGGCTCGGCGGGCCGCGATCTGGCCGCGCACATCGGCCAGGTCGGGCTGGGGGCGCACCGGCGGGCCCCCTCGCGGGGGCGGGTCGGGCCACGGCTCGAGGCCGGCCAGCACCTCGAGCAGTTGGCGCACGCTGTGGACCGCCAGGATCCGCCGGTCGGGCACCAGCGCCGCCTCGGGGGCGCCCGCCGCGCCGACCACCACCACCTCGGCGTCCACCGCAGCGACAGCGGCCAGCAACCCCGGCACGGCTCGCACCCCGCCGTCGAGGCCCAACTCAGCAACGAAACCGATGCGGCCCCCCTCGAGCGCTTCGCCCACCGGGCCGGGTAGAACCCCGGCGGCGGCCATCCATCCCATGGCGATGGCGAGGTCGAGTCCGGGGCCGGCCTTGCGCAATGCCGAGGGCGCCAGGTTCACGGTGGTCTTGCGGGGCTTCCAGACCCCCAGACCCGAGAGCACCGCCACCACACGATCGCGACCTTCCCGGCAGGCGGCATCGGCTTGGCCGACGATGGAGAACGAGGGGACGCCGTTGCCGACGTGAACCTCGACACGTACGGGGTGGCCCTGCACCCCGAGGACGACTGCGGACGGAACGATGGCGAGCATGGGGCTCCTCCTCGCGGCGGCGCCGCGACACACGGGAACGGGAGGAGAGCCGTGACGCCGGCCCACGAGCGGGTGCCGGTCAATGTAGGAGGGGGGTGTGCCGGTCAGGGAGGGTCGGGGCCATACTGCGCCCATGGGCTTCAACCCTTACCGCAAGCACCGCCGCTCGCCCGCCGACCTCGCGATGGTCATCGGCGCCGTGCTCGTGGTGTTGCTGCTGCTGGCGTGGGCGATCGCCGGCTGAGCAGCCGGCACCCGAAGAAGCGCCCCGATCAGCGCCCCGGCCGGCGACGATGCCGGGCGGCCCAGCAGGCGTGGTGCCAGTGCCGGCGATCCTCCACCGCCCTCAGGGGCACCACGACGAGGTGACCCAACCCCACCTGGATGTCCTGGTTGCAGCCGGGGCACAGGTAGCGCTTGGTGGCCTGATAGGGCTGCACGCGCCGAACCTCGATCTCCTCGTCGCTCTCCCGGTCACCCCGGGAAGCGTCGCCGAATGCATCGGGGTCGGGTGCCGCCACGAGGCGAGCGTACGGCCAAGCGGGCATGATCTGGCTCATGGCAAGTGACGAGATGGGGATGATGATCGAGTTGTTGGGAGCCACGATGGGCGCCCGGGCGCAGGCCGGTGACCTCATCGAGGCCAGGGCGATGCTCGAGGAATCGACCGCCGCACTGGGGGCGCCCCGCGGCGCCACCTGCACACCGGGGCGCATCGACGGCGTCGAGGTCGAGTGGGTAGAGGCCACCAGTGCCAGCCGATCCCGGGTGATCCTCTACTTCCACGGAGGGGGCTACACCGCCGGCAGCGTGAACACGCATCGCACCTTCGTGGCCCGCCTCTCGGAGGGCACGGGTGCCGCAGTGTGCAACGTGGGCTACCGCCTGGCACCCGAACATCCGCACCCCGCCGCGCTCGACGATGCCCTCGCCGTCTATCGATGGCTCTGCTCGAGCGAGGGTGGTACGCAGCCCGAGCACCTCGCCGTGGTCGGCGACTCCGCCGGGGGTGGCCTCAGCGTCGCGCTGCTGGTGGCTCTACGAGATGGCGGCGACCCGCTGCCGGCTACCGCCGCCCTGCTGTCACCGTGGACCGATCTGGCCATGACGGGCGAGTCGCACGACACCCGGGCCCATCTCGACCCGATGTGCTCGCGCGCCTCGTTGCAACCCTCGGCGGATGCCTACCTGGCCGGCGCCGATCCCCGCACGCCATCTGCGTCGCCGCTCTACGCCGACCTCAGCGGTCTCCCTCCGTTGCTCGTGCACGTCGGCGATCACGAGGTGCTGCGGGACGACGCGGTGGAACTGGCGGCCAATGCCGAGGCGGCGGGCACCAAGGTCGACCTCTGGGTGGCGCCGGAGATGATCCACGTCTGGCATCTCTTCGCCGGCATGGTCCCCGAATCCGATGCGGCCCTGGGTGTGCTGTGTCGCTGGCTCACCGATCATCTGGGGTGAGCGGCGCGCCGAACGCCCGGCCCGCGCTCAGAACGCGCTTTCGATGATCTCCACTTGGCCCTGCAGCACCGACACGACATCGAAGCGCAGCTCGTCGGCGTGCTCGCCATGGGCGTGCATCCACTGCACCGCCAGGCGGCGCAGGCGGCGTTGCTTGGCGAGCCCCACCGCC
>JANMIX010000248.1:0-2773 GCA_031376015.1 Acidimicrobiia bacterium
CGCAGCCTCGAGCACTACCGGCTCCGCGTCCTGCTACATGCCGGCGGCGTCACCTGGCCAGCCCGACCCTCACCACCCCGCATCAGAACCCGCACTCCCCACTCATTCGCGTAGAGCCGCCAAACGGCTATCTCGCGTCGCAGTCCCGGTGGATTTGTGACCCTAGGCCCTGCCTTCGGACGGCACAGGAGCGGATGCTGGTCCAGTAGCGATCGAACGGCCAGACCGGGCCCGAGGAGGGACCAGCGATGATCGACCTCATCCTCGAAGACCAGCGAGTGTTCGCCGAACTCGAGACCGATGAATGCCTCGTGCTCCTGCGGCGGGCCACGGTGGGCCGGATTGCGCTCAGCGTGGAAGGCGACGCTCCGCTCGTGCTGCCGGTGAGCTTCGTGGTGGCCGGCGACATGGCCCTGTTCCACACGACCGCCCGTGCCGCGCAGCTCTTCGCCGGCGCCCGCATGAGCCTGCAGATCGACGACGTCGACCCGCACCGACACTCGGGGGCGAGCGTGCTGGTGCGGGGGCGGGCCCGGGTCATCGACGACACGGAACTGGCGGAGCTCGTACCCGAGGCTTGGGCGCCCGGCGAGCGCGATGTACTCATCGCCATCCCCTTCGACGTACTCACCGGCCGGCGCATCGAGGTTCGGCTGCCCGAACTCGACCCACGCGGCTATCGCTGAACCCACAGAACGACCAAGGACCGGAGGACCCGACATGGCAGTGATCGACGGCAGGACCTGGCTGGAGATCCTGGGGCACGACGTGTGCCGTGATCTCCTGCAGAACGAGGAGGTGGGCCGTTTGGGGATCGACGTGCACGGGCACCCGGAGATCTTCCCGGTGAACTACGCCATGGACGGCGAGCACGTGGTGTTCCGGATCGACCCGGGCACGAAGATGGACTCTCTCGACCACGATGGCATCGTCGCCTTCGAGATCGACGAGTTCGACCGGGGTGAGCAGACCGGATGGAGCGTCCTGGTGGTGGGCCAGTGCCGGCGGGTGCGCGACACCGAGGAGCTGCGCCGGCTCAGTGAACTCCCGCTGGTGCCATGGGCGCACGGTGAGAAGTCCCGCTGGATGAAGCTCATCCCCACGAACATCACCGGACGGCGCTTGCACGGCAAGGCCTGAGGCCCGCTCAACTCGTCCAGATCAGGATCTCCGCCCCTTGGTCGCCGCCGGCCAGGTCCAGCGCACCGCTGTCGGTGAACCGGACCGCATCGCCCTCGGTGAGCGCGCCGGCGCCCTCGAGTGTCGCCTCGCCGATCGCCACGAAGACATGGGCGAAGGCCGACGCCGGCACCTTCACCACCTCGCCGGGCCCGAGCCGCGCACCCCACAGCACCGCCGCGCGCTGGTGGATGGTGACCGCACCGTCATGGCCCTGTCCGGAGGCGAGCGGGTGCAGGCCACCCTGGGCCAGCACCTCCTGAAGATCGCGTTGTTCATATGACGGCGCCAGACCCTGTGTGTCCGGTGGCACCCACATCTGGATGAAATGCACCGGCTCGGTCGGGGACGCATTCATCTCCGAATGGCGGATACCGCGGCCCGCCGACATCCGCTGCACCAGACCCGGGTACAACTCGCCTCGGTTGCCCTCCGAATCGGAGTGCAGGAGCCGACCACTCAGCACCCAGGTCACGATCTCCATGTCGGAGTGCGAGTGGGTGCCGAATCCCCCACCACCTGCGACCTGATCGTCGTTGTTGACCAGCAGCAATCCGTGGCCGACGTTCGCCGGGTCGTAGTGGTTGCCGAAGCTGAAGCTGTGCCGGCTGTCGAGCCACGACAGCTTCGTGTGTGGCCTCGTCGCCGCGGGCCGGACGTCGATTCCGTTCACCATGGCCGCCATCCTGGCGGAATCCCGGGCGAGATCAACCACCAGGCCGACACAATGAGGCGATGCTGCTGCACCCGTGGGACGAAGCGATCGACGAGACCGAATGGCGCTCGTTCCTCGATCAACACGCATTCGGGACACTGGTGGCGGCCGGCCGAGGGCGCGAGCTACCGGTGGTGGTGCCCACGCAATTCGTCATCGAGGGCACCACGGTGCTGGTGCACCTGGCCCGACCGAACCCCGTGTGGGCCGCCATCGAGGAGAACCCGAAAGTGGTCCTGAGCGTGGCCGGCGACTGGAGCTTCATCCCTTCGTCGTGGAAGGCGATCGGTGACGAGGACCCCTCCATGGGCATCCCCACCACCTACTACGCGGCAGTGCAACTCACCGGCACGGCTCGGGTCCTTGACGAGCCCGAGGCGATCGCCGCCGTACTGCGCCGCCAGTTGGGGGTGTTCCAACCCGAGGAGCAGGCCGCCGACCCTCTGTCCCACGGCGCCAAGCTGCGCACGATCCGGGCGCTGCAGGTGCAAGTCGACGCGGTGCAGGCCAAGTTCAAGTACGGCGGCAACCTGGACGAGTCGCACCGCCGGGCGATCGTGGAGCGCCTCGATGACCGAGCCGGCCCGGGTGACGCGGCGGCGATGATCCACGCATCCCGGCGGATCCACACAGACTGAGCCGCGCTTCCCCGACCGGCGCCCCTTGTTCAGACCGGCGTCAGCCCCTTCGATCCGGTTTGCGAAGCGCCCCGCCGCGGGCCTAGTCAAAGGGGCATGACCCAGATCGCTCAGCTTCTCTCCGCCAACGAGGGCTATGCCGCGGCGCGTGCCAGCGTGGCCGACCCGCGTCCGCACCGGCACCTCGCCGTGGTCACCTGCATGGATGCCCGCATCGACGTGTTCGCGGTGCTGGGCCTGC
>JANMIX010000252.1:0-5858 GCA_031376015.1 Acidimicrobiia bacterium
CAGCTATGTCGACGGCGGCGCCCATTCGCCCACCAACGCCGACCTGCTGGCCGAGGCCGGTCTCGACGTCGTGATCGTGATCTCACCGATGTCGGCACCGTGGAACGCGCTGCGGCCGGTGCCCTCCATCGGTGCCCGCGCCCTGGCGTCATGGGTGCTCGACCGCGAGGTCCGCGCCCTGCGGGCGGCGGGTTCACAGGTACTGGTGCTGCAACCGACCGCAGAGGACCTGCGAGTCATGGGTCACTCGAGCATGGACGCCAAGCGGCGGGGCCCCGTGGCCGAACAGGCCCGATCCACGACCGCCCAACGCCTCGAGCACCCGGCGGCCATCGAAGTGGTGAGCGCGCTGACCAACTGAGCGACTCATTCGGCCCGTCGATCCGGCTCCGCCGCCCAGTGCGCGGGGAAGGTCCGACCACCTGTTCAGGCGCCGGGGTCCTCGCCGATCTCGCGCATCGCGTCTCGTAGGGCCAGGCGCAAACGACGGGCCAGCACCGGTGACAGGTGATAGGCGAATCCCTCGCCGGCCCGACCCACCTCCTCGACGGTGAGGACCACTCGCGGCTCGGCGTCGTCGTAGTCGTCGCTGACGGCCACCGCCCACGACAGTCGGGCGGCGTCCTCGGCCCCCGGCGGCACGTCCTGCTCGGTGAAGGGATGGTCATCGATGGATCGGCGCATCCGGGCATCCTTGCGCGCTTCATGGTCGCCGCGACGCGCCGGTAGGGTCCCCGCCTGATGTCGATTGTTCAGAAGGTCTCCCCCGTCGCTTTCCCGGCCAAGCCATGACCCCGGCCTTCCTCGCCGCCTGCCGCGGTGAGCCGCACGACCGGGTGCCCGTGTGGTTCATGCGCCAGGCCGGGCGTTCGCTGCCCGAGTACCGCGCCGTGCGGGGCGCCGGATCGATCCTGGACGCCATCGCGGATCCGGCACTGGCGGCGGAGATCACCCTGCAACCGGTGCGTCGTTACGGCGTCGATGCCGCCATCCTCTACAGCGACATCGTCGTGCCCGTCGCTGCCATCGGTTTCGGCGTCGATGTCGCGCCCGGCACGGGGCCTGTGGTGGCCGAGCCGTTTCGTTCCGCCACCGACCTGGCCCGGCTGCGGCCCCTCGACCCCGAGGCCGACACGCCGTATGTGCTGGAGACCATCGACCGGCTGATGAGCGAACTGCCCGCCGATGTGCCGCTCATCGGTTTCGCCGGGGCGCCGTTCACCGTGGCGTCCTATCTCATCGAGGGCCGACCCTCTCGCACCTACGCGCTGACCAAGGCGCTCATGTACGGCGACGAGGGCCTGTGGCACCAACTCCTCGACCGGCTGGCCGACCTGGCCATCGCCTCGCTGCGCAGCCAGGTGGCCCACGGTGCGCGGGCGATTCAGTTGTTCGACTCATGGGCGGGGGCGTTGAGCCCCTCCGACTACCGCCGCTACGTCTTGCCGGCGTCGGCCAAGGTGTTCGCCGGCATCGCCGATCTGGGCGTGCCCCGCATCCACTTCGGGGTCAACACCGCCGAACTGCTGGGCCTGTTCGCCGAGGCCGGAGCCGACGTGGTGGGTGTCGACTGGCGAACCCCGCTGTCGGCCGCCCGGGCCCGGGTCGACGCCGTGCGTCCCGGCCTCGCCCTGCAGGGCAACCTCGATCCGACCGTGTGCTTCGCCCCCTGGGAGGCGGTGGAGGCCAAGGTGCTCGTGGTGCTGGCGGAGAACGGCGGGCATCCGGCCCACGTGTTCAACCTGGGTCACGGGGTGCTGCCCGAGACCGACCCGAGCGTGCTGGAGCGGGTCGTGGAACTGGTGCACACGAAGGGGTCCGTGCGCCCGTCATGATCGCTCCCACCGGGGTGGTGGTGATGGCCTACGGCACGCCCAAGGGGCCCGAGGACATCGAGGCGTACTACACACACATCCGTCGTGGCCGGCCCCCCACTCCCGAACTGCTGGAAGACCTGCAGTCGCGTTACGAAACCATCGGGGGAACGTTCCCGCTGCGGGCCCTCACCGAGGCCCAAACCGCGGCCCTGGCGCAGGCGCTGGGTCCCGACTTCGTGGTGGCCCTCGGTCAGAAGCACGCCTCACCGTTCATCGAGGACGGCCTGGCCGCGGTAGCCGGTGCCGGGGTCGAATACGTGGTCGGCGTGGTGCTGGCCCCGCACTACAGCCGGGGTTCGGTGGGCGAGTACGCCGCCCGTCTGCAGGAGGCGGCCGAGGCCCGGGGATTGCGGGCCGTCACCGTGACCCACTGGCACGACCTCCCCGAGTGGCGCGCCTTCCAGGCCGCCGCCATCGCCGACTCGCTGGCGGGGATGCCGGAGCACACCAAGGTGCTCTTCACCGCCCACTCCCTGCCCGAACGAGTGCTGGTGGACGACCCCTATCCCGATCAACTGCACGAATCGGCGGCGTCGATCGCCACCCTGGCGGGGCTGGATCGCTGGTCGGGTTGGGGGTTGGCCTGGCAGTCGGCCGGCCGCACGCCCGACCCGTGGCGGGGCCCCGACATCCTCGCCGTGCTCGACGACCTAGCCGGCACCGGCAAGTGCGAGGGCGCGGTCGTGTGCCCGCAGGGCTTCACCGCTGATCACCTCGAGGTGGTCTTCGATCTCGACAACGCGGCGGCCCGCCGGGCCCGTCATCTTGGTCTGGCCCTCACCCGCACCCGATCGCTCAACGCCGACCCCGTGGTGATGGCAGCCCTCGCCCGGCGGGTGGCCCAGACCGCAGAGGACTCCTGGGGCCGAGGATGACGCGCCGGGTCAGCGTGGTGGGCGCTGGCATCGCCGGTCTGGCCGCCGCCTTCGAGGCCGCCCGCGCCGATGCCGGGGCCGAGGTCGTCGTCTACGAGGCCACCGAACGGGCCGGTGGGAAGTTGTGCACCGCGGTGTTCGCGGGCCGGCGAGTGGACCAGGGCGCCGATGCCTTCCTGGCCCGGGTGCCCTGGGGGCGGGAGTTGTGCCGCGACCTGGGCATCGAGGCCGATCTGGTCGCACCCGCCACCGGGTCGGCATCGGTCTTCTGCGACGGGGCCCTGCACCCGTTGCCCCCGGGCCTGGTACTGGGTGTCCCCACCGACTTCGACGCCGCTGCCGCCTCCGGGCTGCTGACCGGCGCCGTCACCGTGCGGCCGGCCTCACCGTTGGGTCCCGACGAGGACGTCTCGGTCGGCGCCCTGGTACGGGCCCAGTTGGGCGATGAGGTGTTCGAGCGCCTGGTGGACCCGTTGTTGTCGGGCATCAACGCCGGTGACGGCGACCGTCTCTCGGTGCGCGCCGGCGCGCCCCAACTGGCCGAGGCCGCGCAAGCGGGACCCGACCTGGTGAGTGCGCTGCGAGCCAGAGCCGCCGCCGGGCCGGTGGATCCGGGGCCGGTGTTCCTGTCCCCTCGCGACGGCATGGGCGCCCTCGTCGATGCGCTCCTCGATGCGCTCACCGCGGTGGGAACGACCGTGCACCTCGACCATCCCATAACCGACCTGGCGGACCTGGACGCGGATCTGGTCGTGCTGGCCACACCCGCCGCGGTGACCGCGGGACTGGTGGCGCCGGCGGCACCCGGCGTCGCCGGCACGTTGCGGGCGTTGGACTACTCCTCGGTGGCGCTGGTGAACCTGGCGCTGCCGCTCGCCGCCCTGACCCGTCCGCTGCGGGGCAGTGGGCTGCTGGTGCCGCGCCGCGAGGGACTCTTCGCCACGGCGGTGTCGTACGCATCCAACAAATGGGCACACCTGCACGACGACGACGGCCTCGCGGTGGTCCGGGTGTCCGCCGGCCGGTGGGGCGACGAGCGCCACGTGCACATGACGGACGACGAAGTAGTGGCCGCCATCCTGGAGGACCTGGGAACGATCCTCGGGTTCCACGGGGAGCCCGCCGAGGTGCAGGTGAACCGGTGGCCGCGCAGCCTGCCCCAGTTCGAGCCGGGCCACCTCGCCCGCGTCGAGGAAATGGAAGCCGACCTTCGCGGGTCGCTGGCGAACGTCCGTCTGGCCGGCGCCGCCTACCGAGGCCTCGGCGTGCCCGCCTGCATCCGCTCCGGACGCGAGGCGGGGTCACCCGCGCCGCGTCCTGCCCCGCGGTGAGGATCCCCTGCCTCAACCGGGGCGCCGCGCTCGCAGTGGCCGGTGGTCTCCTGCTGGCCTCGGCCACCCCGCCATGGGGCCTCTGGCCCGGCGGCATCGCCGGGATCGCCCTGCTCGACCGGGCCATCGCCGGGGCGCCGGCCTGGTCGCGGTTTCGCCGCGGCACGCTGTGCGGCTTCGCCCTGCTGATCCCCACGCTGTCGTGGATCGCGTCGTTCACCGTGCCCGGCTACGCGCTCGCCTTCCTCTACTACTCGGCCGCCCTCGGCACGGCGTGTGTCCTGGTGCCAGCTCGAAGCGCCTGGCGATGGGTGGCCCTGCCGGGCACCGTGGTGCTGTGGGACGCCACCCGGGGACGCTGGCCCTTCGGCGGGGTGCCGGTGTCGACCCTGGCGGTCGGGCACGTGGATGGCCCCTTCGTGGACGTCATACGCGTCGGAGGCCCGTTGCTCGTGGGAGTGGCGGTGGCGTCGGCGGGCGTGGCCGTGTCGCTGGCGGCGGCCCGGCGATGGCGCCCAGCCGCGGTGATCGCGGCGGTGCTGGCGGCGGTCGTGTTGGTGTCGGCCACGCTGGCGCCGCGAGCGCACGACCTCGGCACGCTGGAGGTCGGCCTGGTGCAGGGCGGCGGCAAGCAGGGCACCGCGGTCGGCGAGGTGGACCCGGCGGTGGTGTTCCAGCGCCATCTCGCCGCCTCGGCGCTGCTGCCCGCCGGCCTCGACGCGGTCCTGTGGCCCGAGGATGTCGTGGACGTGGACGGGTCACTCCTCGACAGCCCGGAAGGGGCCCAGATCATGGCGCTGGCCCGCCGGTTGCGCACCACGCTGATGGTCGGTGCCGTGGAAGGTGACCCCGCGGGCAAGGGCTTCCGCAACGCCGAACTCGCCTTCGGTTCTGACGGCACCTACTTGGACCGCTACGACAAGGTGCGCCGGGTTCCCTTCGGCGAATACGTGCCGCTGCGCTGGCTGCTCGAACCGCTGGCCGGTGGCTCCCTGCGCCCCGAGGATGAGAAATCAGGCGCCGACCCGGCGATCCTGCGAACACCGACGGGCACCTTCGGGGTCGCCATTTCCTGGGAGGTGTGGTTCGCCGACCGGGTTCGCGCCGCCACCCGCCAGGGGGGTGAGGTCTTGACCAACCCCACCAACGGGGCGTCGTTCCACGGCACCATCGTGCAGACCCAGCAGCTGGCCCACTCGCGGCTGCGGGCCATGGAGAACGACCGGTGGATGCTGCAGGCGGCACCCACCGGGTTCACGGCGGTGATCACCCCTGACGGCCGCGTGACCGCCCGCAGCAACATCGGCGAGCAAAGGGTGCTGGTGGCCACCGTGCAACGACGTGGCGGCCTGACGCTGGCCACTCGTGTGGGTGACGTGCCCGCGGTGGTGCTGTCGCTGGCCGGAATCGGGTTCGCCTGGATCGACTCCCGGCGGCGGCGCAACGGGCGCGCTACACCTCCAGCAACACGGTGACGGGGCCGTCGTTCACCAGCGCCACCTGCATCTCGGTGCGGAACCGGCCGGTGGCGACCGGCACACCCAGGCCCCGTAGCGCGGCGATCACCCCATCGATGAGCGGCTCGGCGTGCTCGGGGCGGGCGGCCGCCACCCACGACGGGCGCCGGCCCCTCGAGGTGTCGCCGTAGAGAGTGAACTGGCTCACCAGCAGCACTGCGGCGCCGGTGTCGAGCACCGAACGGTTCATCACCCCGTCGTCGTCGGCCATCACTCGCAGGTTGGCCAGCTTGGCCGCCATAGCCGCTGCCTCTGGGT
>JANMIX010000268.1:0-1530 GCA_031376015.1 Acidimicrobiia bacterium
GGTGAACGCGCCGCTCGTCGACCCCGCGGCCGCATCGCCCACCACGGCCGGTTTCGACCCGTTCGGGGCGGCCTACCAGGCAGCACTCGATCAGGTACCTGCGGAAACGAATTCGGGGGACAGCGTCAGCCCCGGGGCCGACCTGCACGCCGAGGGTGTGGCCACGCGAGCGGTCCGAACCAGTGGCACTGTCTGGACCGGCGCAGCGTCCGCACCGCCGGCCGGTGCGCTCGCGGGGCAGGACGTCGCCCGGATGGCGTACCAGGCCGGCTTCCGCGGCGACGACCTCGTGAGGGTGGTGGCGATCTCCAAGCGCGAGTCGAACTGGCGGCCCAATGCCTTCAATGGAAACGCCGGCACGGGCGACCGCTCGTACGGTCTCATGCAGATCAACATGCTCGGTGACCTCGGCCCGGCACGCCTGCGCCAGTTCGGGCTCACCAGCAACGAGCAGTTGCTCGATCCGCAGACCAACCTCAACGCGGCGTTCCGGATGTACTCCGACTCGGGGGCCTCACTGAACGCGTGGGGCGGTTACAAAGGCCTGTCGAACACCTTCAACACCGATGTGGACACTGCCCGTGCGGTCGTTGCTTCGGCTGGCCTCTTCGGCGGTTGATGCCCTTCGCGCCTGTGGGCCGGTGTTCATCACGGAGGCGAACCGGGTACCGACGCTGCGGTCGGCCGCCCGACCCCGATCGATCGAGGTACACCATGCCCACCGCCACAGCCCACCGTGTGCTGCCCGAAGCCCCGTTCACCACGCTCGCCGACTATCAGGCAGCGGGTGGTGGCGAAGGTTTGCGCAGCGCCCGCCTCGTGGAGCCGGACGTTGTGGTCGCCGAGCTCGAGGCATCCGGGCTGCGCGGTCGGGGCGGTGCCGGCTTTCCCACGGGCACGAAGTGGCGCACGGTGCTCGAGTACGCCTCGTCGGTGCTCGACACGGTGGTGGTGGTCAATGCCGCCGAAGGCGAGCCGGGTACGTACAAGGACCGTTCGATCCTGCTGGCCAATCCGTATGCGGTCATCGAAGGAGCGTTGATCGCTGCGCATGCTGTCGGGTCACGAAATGTCGTCCTCGCCACCAAGCAGCGCTTCGCCGAGGTGCTGACGCGCCTGAAGACGGCGGTCGCAGAGGTGGTCAGCGCCGGGTGGAGCGACGGCATCACGATCACGGTGCTCGCCGGGCCTGAGGAGTACCTCTACGGCGAGGAAACGGCACTGCTCGAGGTGATGGATGGACGTGCACCGTTGCCGCGGATCGCCCCGCCGTGGCGGCGCGGCGTGGTCGAGGTTGTAGAGCACAAGGCCGATGTCGGATCAGGCAGCAGTTCCTCTGCGGACATCGTGATGGCTACACCAGATGCCGAGAACGTGGTGCCGCCGGTGCTCGTGGACAACGTGGAGACCATGGCCAACGTGCCGGCCATCCTCGCCGCGGGAGCGGCCACCTTCCGCGCCCGCGGTACCGCGGCTTCTCCCGGCACCATCGTCTGGACGGTCCCCGGGGCCGTGCGCCGGGCCACCGTC
>JANMIX010000271.1:0-11040 GCA_031376015.1 Acidimicrobiia bacterium
CCACGCCGGCGGCGGCGTAGCCCCGCAACAGGTCGGGTTCCACCGGGGTGCCCGGTGCCAGGGACGCGACACAGTGCAACGTCGTGGCGTCGCGACCGGCGGCTTCAGCGGCGGCCCGCACGCGACCCCAGTGCTCGCCCACCCGTTCGGCCGACATGGGGGCGGTGATCCATCCGTCGCCGATCCGACCGGCACGCGCCACGGCGGTGTCGGAGTGGCCACCCACCAGCACCGGTAGGCGGCGTTGGTGTGGTCGGGGCTCGGGATCCATGGGCGGCACCTCGTGGAACTCGCCGTGGAACTCCACCAGTTCGCCCTCGGCGTCCCACAGGGTGCGCAGCAACGCCACGGCCTCCTCGAAGCGTGCGCCTCGGCGGTCCCACGGCATCCCCAGGATCTCCGCTTCCTCCCGCAACCAACCGACCCCGGCCCCGAAGGTCACCCGCCCACCGGAGAGCACGTCGAGGGTGGCCACCTGGCGGGCGGTGGCGATGATGTTGCGGATGCTCAGCACCGCCACCGAGGTGCCCACCCCGATGCGCGACGTGAACCCAGCCACCCAGGTGAGGGTGGTGAGCAACTCGTAGTTGGGTGACATCAGCGCCGACACACCGCCGTCGGCCACCGGGGCGGGCCGGCGCCCGAGCACGTAGGGCGAGTCGGTGTGATGGGGCATCACCAGATGGTCCACGGCCCAGACCGTGGCGAAGCCCGCCTCCTCGGCGGCCAGGGCGCAGGCGCGGATCAGGCCGGGTTTGGCTCGCGCGCCGGTGTGGGGGAGCACCAGACCCAGTTGCATCGTCGCGTCCACTCTCCTCGGTTGGTCCGGCTCACCTGCGTCGCTCCGGCGGTGACGGTCTACCGTTCGCGGTGGCCGCGGAGCGAGGGGAACCGACGATGGAAGCGTCCGAACTGCTGATCCGCGAACAGATCCGTCACACGCTGGCCTCCTACAACCACGCCGGAGACCGCATGGATCTGGCCGGCCTGGCCGCCTGCTTCACGGCCGAGGGGGTGCTGGAGATCAAGGGCCGGCCCCTTCTGCGGGGCCGCGCCGCCATCGTGGAGGGGCTCACCGCCACGGTGGCTCCCGACACCGCTGCCGGCGGCGAACCCCGATCGGTGGCCCCGTACGCGCATCACCACGTGACCAACGTGCGCATCGACGCAGTCACTGCGGAGCGCGCCGAGGCCGCCAGTTACTTCGTGGTGTTCACGCCCATCGGCGCCGACCACTGGGGGCGGTACCGCGATGTGCTGGCGCCCGAGGACGGCCAGTGGTTGCTGGCCCACCGGCGGGTCACCACGGCCGGCTTCGCCCCCGGCTCCTACTTCGACCGCTGAGGTTGCGGCTCACGGTCCTTCGACGCGGCGGGTCGCTGACCGACGACGGGAACGAACTGCCACGATGCGCCCCAAGGGCCACGTCCCCCCGCACATGGGCAATAGTGAGGGGCGACATCGACGGGTGGAGGTAGCAGCACTGTGGACCGACCGAAGCTGGCCATCTCCCTGAGCATGCTGAACCCCAGCATCTGGGTGGAGATCACCGAAGAAGCCGACCGGCTGGGCTTCGAGTCGCTGTGGCTACCCGAGCACCTGGTGCTGCCGGTGGAACTGGCCGGCAGCCCCTTCCACGGCGCCGAGCACCCACCGGTACCGCCGGAGATGCCGGTGTACGACGCCTTCACCTACCTGGGCTTCCTGGCCGGTCGCACCGAGCAGATCCGGTTCTGCACCCACGTCTACAACATCGGCCTGCGCCACCCGTTCGTGTCGGCTCGTGCGGTGGCCACCCTCGATGTGATCTCCGGTGGCCGCGCCATGTTCGGCATCGGCGCCAGTTGGCTGCGCGGCGAGTGGGACGCGGTCGGCCTCGACTTCGACTCCCGCGGGCGGCGCGTCGACGAGGCAATGGAGGTGTGCCGGCGGCTGTGGACCGAGCCGGTCATCGAGCACCACGGTGACTTCTTCGACTTCGGGCCGGTCATGTTCGAACCCAAGCCGCTCCAGCAACCGCATCCGCCCGTGCACGTGGGCGGCGACGGTCCCGCTGCGCTGCGCCGGGCCGCCACCATGGCCCAGGGGTGGGTACCCATGAACCACACGCTGGAGGAGATCCCCGCCGCCGTCGCCCGTCTGGCCGCGCTGCGGGAGGCCAAGGGCATCGAGGGCACGACCGAGATCACCCTGGGGGCCACTCCTTCTACGCCCGAGGAGATGCCCAGCTACCTCGACGCCGGCGTGCACCGGCTCATCGTGCGGCCCTGGCAGCGAACCAAGGATGCGATCGAGAGCCTGCGGGCCTATGCCGCTCTGATGATCTGACGGTCATGTCACTTCGGAGGGGCGGGGCCGGTAACGTCGCCGGCTCAGAACCGTCCGGCCAGTGGAGGGGCAAGTGGAAGACAACGTGAGCTACGGCGCCCGGGTAGGCCAGCTGGCCGCCGCACGCCCCGATCACGTGGCCCTGCGGTTCGCCGCCCTCGACGGCAGCGGCGAGGCCGTGACCTGGGCCGAACTGCACCACCGGGCGTTGCAGATGGCGGATGCGTTCGCCGAACGCGGCGTCGGCCTCGGCGACCGGGTGGCCGTCGGGTTTCGCAACTCTCCCGCGCTCATCGAGGCGGTCTTCGCCACCTGGCTGTTGGGCGCGGTGCCCGTGCCGGTGCGGTGGGACCTTCCCGAGTGGGAGCGGAGTCGGGTGCTCGAGGTGATCGAACCGCGGCTGGCACTGGGTGCCGACGATCTCGACTGGTTGCACGCCACCATCGAGCGCGAGCCGGCCCCGCGGCCCGATGCGGTGCCGCCCCAGACGCATGGCATCTGCTCCAGCGGCTCCACGGGGATGCCCAAGGTCATCCTCATGGACCGGCCCGGCATCGTGGATGCCAACACCGGCGAGCCGTTCCCGTCGGCGTGGATGCCCATCGAACGCCCCCAGCGCATTCTCATCCCGGCGCCGATGTACCACACCAACGGCTTCGCCCCGCTGGCCAGCTTCCTGGCCGGCGACGACCTGATCGTGATGGAGAAGTTCGACGCCGCCCGGGTGGTGGACCTCATCGAGCGCCACCGGGTCACGGCCATGACCGCCACCCCGACCATGCTGCAGCGCATCGCCGATCTGCCCGACGTGGACGACCGGGACCTGTCGAGCCTCGTGTGGGTGCTGCAGGGCGCGGCGGGCATCGCGCCGTCGCTGGTGCACCGTTGGATCGAACTCATCGGCGCCGAGCGGTTCTTCATGGCCTACGGGATGACCGAGGGTCTCGGCCTGGCCGCGCTGCGGGCGGATGAGTGGCTGGAGCATCCCGGCAGCGTGGGCCGCGGCTACCGGGAGACCGAGATCCGCATCCTTGATCCGGACGCCAACGTGCTCGGCCCCGGCGAGGTCGGCGAGATCTTCCTGCGGTCGCCCTCCAGCGGCCTGTACAAGTACCTCGGCGGGGCGCCGCGTCTGGCCCACACCGAGGACGGGTTCGAGACCGCCGGCGACATGGGGACCCTGGACGAAGACGGGTTCCTGCGCATCCTCGACCGCCGCGTCGACATGATCATCACCGGGGGCGCCAACGTCTTCCCGGCCGAGGTCGAGAGCGCGCTCATCGAGCACCCGGCCATCGCCGACGTGGTGGTGATCGGCCTCACCGACGAGCAGTGGGGCCGCCGGGTGCATGCCGTGGTCGAGCCGGCCGATCCGGCCGACCCGCCCGCGGTCGAAGACGTGATCGCCTTCGCCAAGGCTCGCCTGGCGTCCTACAAGGCCCCCAAGACCGTGGAGTTCGTGGATGCCATCCCGCGCAGCGAGGCCACCAAGGTGAGCCGCGCCGCGTTGATCGAGGCGCACGGCGGCTGAACGGTCCCGCTGAGCTTTCCCGCTGGTGGGGCGATGCCGGCCGGTGCGCACCCGGCCGGGTGTGAGCCTCAGGCTGGCTCGGGCGGAAGGCCTCCGGCGATGGTCTTGGTCTCCAGGTACTGCTCGAAGCCCTCGATGCCGTTCTGGCGGCCCACGCCACTGGCCTTGTAGCCGCCGAAGGGGGCGTCGGCGCCGTAGTACACGCCACCGTTGATCGACACGGTGCCCGAGCGGATCCGCTTGGCCACCCGCAGGGCCCGCTCGTCGGTGGCCGAAGACACCGAACCCGAGAGCCCGTACTCGTTGTCGTTGGCGATGCGCACGGCGTCGTCTTCATCGGCGTAGGGGATGACCACGAGCACCGGGCCGAAGATCTCCTCGCGGGCGATGGTCATGGTGTTGTCCACATCGGCGAACAGCGTGGGCTCGACGAACCAGCCCTTGGGCAGGTGCTCGGGCCGCTTGCCGCCGCGCACGAGGCGGGCTCCCTCGGCCACGCCCTTGTCGACGTAGCCCAACACGCGGTCTCGCTGGCGGGCGCTGATCTGCGGGCCCTGCATGATCGAGGGGTCGGTAGGGTCGCCATAGGCGATCATGTCGAAGCCGCTGTCGATCAGATTGATGGCTTCGTCGTACCGGCTGGCCGGGATGAGCAGGCGGGTGAGCATGGCGCAACCCTGACCGGCGTGCATGCAGACGAAGGCGGAGAACGGCAGCACCGCTTCGAAGTCGGCGTCGTCGAGCACGATGTGGGCCGACTTGCCGCCCAACTCCAGGAAGAGCCGCTTCATGGTCGGCGCCCCCTTCTCCATGATCCGGCGGCCAACGGCGGTGGAACCGGTGAAGGAGATGAGATCGACGCGGGGGTCGACCACGAGCTCCTCGCCCACCATGTGGTCCGAGGAGGTGACCACGTTGAGCACCCCGGCGGGGATGTCGGTCTTCTCGGCCACCAAGCGCCCCAGGCGGGTGGCGTTCCACGGCGTGTCGGGGGCTGGCTTCACGATGACGGTGTTGCCGGTGGCCAGCGCCTGGCCGACCTTCTGGAGGGTGACCTCGAAGGGGAAGTTCCAGGGCACGATGGCGCCCACCACGCCGGCCGCCTCCTTGGTGACCTTGCGCCAGCTGTGCATCCCGAAGGCATGGCCCTCGGGCAGGTCGCGCTCCCAGGCAAAGGTGTCGATGGCTTCGGCGGGCCAACGCAAACCGTCCTCGAGCGGCGCGTCGAGCTGCGGGCCGTAGGTGAGCAGCACCGGGCACCCGACTTCTGCCACCAGCTCGCGTCGCAGGTCCTCGCGCTCGGACTCCAGGGCATCCTGCAACTGGAGCAGGCAGCGCTTGCGGAATTCGCGGTCGGTCGACCACGACGTCTCGTCGAAGGCCCGACGGGCGGCGGCGATGGCCTGGCGCATGTCGTCGGCGTCGGCGTCGGCCACCGGACCCAGCACTTCTTCAGTGGCGGGGTTGACGTTGTCGAACGTCTTGCCCGAACGCGCCTCGGTGAGCACACCGTCGATGAGCATCCGTACCTCGCCCACGGACGGAGCGTTGGAGTCGGTTGAAGACATTGGAGGGCCTCGCAGAACTGGACGATCGGGACGGTGGCCATTCTGACACTCGCGTCACCTTCGGGCCACACCCCCGAGTGTGCAAAGCCCAACGGGACCGGAGGAATAGATCGATGTGTGGTGGGTAAGGCAGAGCGTCCCCCCACCAAGGAGCAACAACCATGGGCCAATCCGGACCCGAATCTGCAATCAAGGGCATCACTGAAGAGGTCAAGGGCAAGGTCAAGGAGGCGGCAGGTTCCGTCACCGGTAACGACCAGCTCAAGCGAGAAGGTCAGGCGCAGCAGGAGCGTGCCGACTCCCTCCGCGACGTGGCCAAGCATGAGGCCCAGGCCGAAGAGGCTCGCGCCGAGGCCAAGGCCGCCGAGGCCACTGAGCGAGCCAACCAGAACAAGGACTGATCGTCTGCGTTCATCTTGAAGACACGGCTCGGGCCGGGGACTCCGGTCCTCGGCCCGAGTTGCGTGTCCGGCACGCAGCACGCCCGCAAACGCGTGCTGGAAGGAGAACACGATGAAGTCAAACCGCAGCGCGCCGACGAACCCTCGCCGCGACACCATCCAACTCAACCCGATCACCCTGCTGGCGCTGATCGGTGCCGTGGTCGCCTTCATCCTCAGCAGCGCCTTCATCGCGGTGTTGTGGGTGGGCTTCGGTGCCGCCATCGGTGCGCTCGTAGGGTGGGTCGTGCAGCGGCTGGGCCGCGATGCAGCCACCTTTGCCGAGGCCGTGGACCTGACGGAGCACGCCACCCTCGACGAGCTGCAGCGTGAGGCCTCCGAGATGGAGGTCCCAGGGCGCAGCAGCATGACCAAGGCCGAGCTGGCCAAGGCCATCGCCGAGCACCGGGCCGTTCTCTGAGCGCCCTCGACTCGAACCCCTCCACGCCACCATCAGGTGTGCCCCGGGCCACGCAGCGGGTCTTCGTCAATCCGGGTTCCGGCCCCGACGACAGCCTCGACGCGCTGACCGAAGTTTTCGGTCCGGCCGCCGTGGTCGAGATCGACCCCAAGGAGCTCTCCTCCGCGCTCAACAAGGAGGTCGCCGCCGGGGTACCCACCGTGGCGGTGGCCGGAGGCGATGGCACGTTGCGCACCGCGGCGGCAGCACTGGCCGGCGCCACGACTTCGCTGCTGGTTGTGCCGTGGGGTACCCGGAACCACTTCGCCAAGGACCTCGGCCTTCCGACGCTGGACGAGGTGGCTGAGGCGATCGATCGGGGCGGGCACCGTCGAATCGATCTCGGCTCGGTCAACGGGCACCGGTTCGTGAACAACGCGGTCATCGGGTTCTACCCGGAGATGGTCCAGCAGCGCGAGGAGATTGAAGGCCGCACAGGCAAGGCGCTGGCATCGATTCGGGCTGCGTGGACCCAACTACGCACGAGTCACCGGCTGCGGCTCCGGCTCGACGGACGACCCCGCACCGTCTGGGCCGTCTTCATCGGCAACAACTGCTACGGCGTCACGGCTCGGACGCTGGCCCAACGAGAGCATCTCGATGAAGGAGTGCTCGACGTGCGTGTGCTGATGGCCAAAGGTCGCCTCAGCCGGGTACGGATTGCCGGCGCAGTGCTGTTCGGACGGCTCGACCAGTCGCCGCTCGTCGAACGCCACATGGCGCGCAGCTTCCTGGTCAGCACCGGTAGCACCGCCGAGTTGGCAGTCGCCCTCGATGGCGAGGTGCGAGAGCTCGAAGCCCCGCTGCGGTTCGTCTCGGAGCCCGCGGTGTTGACCGTCCTCGTACCACCGCGCTGATCATCGCCAAGCAAACTGGCCAGCGGCGCGCGGCCCCAGACGGGTGGGCCTCAGCCGCAGCGGGCGCAGACGCCCACCAGATCGAGCCGGTGGCTCGTCGGCGAGAACTTGTTGCGCCGGGCCACCCGATCGAGCGCCCGTTCCAGTTCGCCCTCGATCTCCTCGGACATGGTGAAGTCGTCCACGGCCCCACAGGTGGAACAGATGAGATGGTGATGGTGCTCGGTGAGATCCTCGGCCAGCTCATAACGGGCGAACTCATCGTTGGTGACGATGCGCCGCACCACCTTGGCGTGCTCGAGGACCGACAGGTTGCGGTAGGCCGAGCTCTGGGCGAGATCTCGCCGCAACTCGAGCAACTGCGGGATCGACAGCGGTCCGACTGCCTGTTCCAGCAACTCGACGATGGCGCGCCGGTTTGCGGTGTACCGCTGACCGTCCACCCGCAATCTGGTCGTGGCGGTGGCGTGGAGGTCGGCCATCGGCGGCACGCTACCGGGCACCCGCGGCCAGTTCAGGCGTTGCCGTCACGATGCGGTGTCGCCGCTGGTCGTAGAGGGCTGCGCACCCACTGGCGACCACCAGGATCACAACCGCCGACAGGGTCACCGCGGCGCCGCCGGCCAGGCCCCACTGCGAGGACGCGGCGATGCCGGTGCCCCCGGCCAATGCCCCGAAGCAGGCGCCCAGCACCATCATCGGTGCGACCCGTGCGCTCCAGGCCCTCGCCGCCAACGCCGGTGCAACGAGCAGGGTGACCACCTGGATGGTGCCCGCTGCTCGCACCGAGGTGACGACGGTGAGCGCCACGGCGCCCAACACGATCAGATCGAGCCCGACCAACCGGTAGCCGGCCGCACCCGCGCCGTCGGGGTCGAAGGCACCGAACACCACTTCCTTGTGCACGAGCACGAGCACGAGCAGCACCGCGGTGCCGGCGATCACGGTGGTGCGAAGGTCTGCCGCGCTGGTGGTGAGGACATCACCGACCAGGAAGGCCGCGAGGTCCTTGGCCCCACCCTCACGGACCGACTGCAGCAACACACCGGTGGCGAAGGCGAACGAGAGCGCGACGCCGGTGGCAGTGGCCACATCCAGGCGTCGGGCCGAGCCGACGGCACCGACGGTCAACACGACGACCGCTGCGGCGGCGGCGCCGCCGGCGAACAGGCTGACTCCTGCCATCGAGGCGAGCACAACCCCCGGCAGCGTGGCGTGCGAAAGCGCCAGGGTGAAGAAGGGCAGCCGGCGCAGGAGCACGTGTACCCCGACTGCCCCGCACAGGGCCCCCACCATCACCGCTTCGAGCAGCGCTCGGCGCACCAGTGGTGATTCGAGGTGCTGCAGCAGGCTCACGACGCCTCCGCCGAGGCGACGGCGCGACCGTGGCGTCGCCGGAGCCACGCACCGAGACCGGCACTCAGAACAAAGGCCAGACACAACAGCACGACGATCGTGGCCCCCGCGCCGAGGCGCACCTCGTGACGTAGGGAGGCCTCGTAGCTCAGCGCCAGCCCCGCGTAGCTCGCAAGGGCGGTGAGCGCGACAGCGATCACCATCATCGGCGCGATCCGGTCGGTCAGCAGGCGGGCGGCGGCGGCCGGCACGACGATGATCGCCAACACCAGCACCGTGCCGACGGCCCGCACCGAGGCCACCACCATCAGCGCCACCGCAACGTTGAGCACGAGGTCGATGACGACCGGCCGGTAGCCGAGGGCAGCAGACCCGATGGGGTCGAATGCCCGCAGCACGAGTTCCTTGTGGACCATGGCCAGTGCCGCCACCACCACGACGGCCACCGCCGCGGTCTGCGCAACCTGGGTGCCGTCCACCGCCAGTATCCGCCCGAACAACAACGACGACAGATCCGCGGTGAAGGTGTGCGAGGTGGAGACGATCAGCACCCCCACCGAGAAGAACGCCCCGACGATCACCCCCAGCGCGGCATCGGTGCCGAGGTGGGGCAGGCGCGTGGCGAAGGTGAGGAGCACGGCGGCAAGCACGCCGAAGAAGGTGGCGCCCAGCAGCAGCGAACGGTCGGTGACGAAGGCCAGCGCGATACCCGGGAACACCGCGTGCGTCATGGCGTCGCCGACGAAGGCCAGGCGGTGCAAGAGCACATGCACGCTCACCACTCCTGCCAGCACCGACAACACGACCATCTCCAGCAGTGCCCGCTGCATGAACCCGTCCCGGAACGGCTCGCTGAGACCCGCCACCGGTGCTCAGTTCGTGGTGACGATGGTGGCGCCGGACGCGAGCACGACGGCGCGGGGACCGTACGCCGCGGCGAGGGACTCGGCCGAGAGGGTCTGGGAGATGGGGCCGTAGGCGACCCGCCGGCGGTTCAACACGCAGGCGTCGCCGCAGGTGAGGTGGGCCACCGCCAGATCGTGGGTCGACATCACCACGCCGACCCCGCTGGCGCGCAGACGGGCGAGGACCTCGATCAGTACCTCGGTGGTGCGGGCATCGAGCCCGTTGAAGGGTTCGTCGAGCAGCAGCAGGCGCGGCGAGCGGGCGACGGCCCGGGCCAGCAGGACCCGCTGGCGCTGGCCACCCGAGAGTGTGCCGAAGCGATCGTGCGCCCGTTCGGCCAGACCGACCTCTCTCAGCGCGGCCATGGCTTCGGCGCGGTCGCCGGCCCGGGGTCGCCGGAACCAGCCGATGGCGCGGTAGCGGCCCATCAGCACGACCTGCAGCACGCTCACGGGGAAGTCGGCGTCGAGGGTGTCGGCCTGGGGCACGTAGGCCACTTCGGCTCGGGCCTCGGCCGGCGATCGACCCAGGATGCGCACGGTTCCGTCGCGCAGCGGCACCAAGCCGAGAATGGCCCGCAGCAGGGTCGACTTCCCGGCGCCATTGGGGCCGATGAGAGCGAGCGCATCGCCACCCTCGAGGGTGGCGCTGACGCCTTCGAGCGCCAGGTCGCGCCCGAAGGCCACCGAGATGCCGTCGACCTCGAGCAGGGGTGCCGCGCCGGTTGTGCTCTCGGTCGGGGGCCTCGCATCCGAGGTGGGGTCAACGGAGGTTGTCAACGAGCACCTTCGTGTTGTGGGCTTCCATGGCGAGGTAGGTCGAAGCGTCGGAGCCGGACGGCCCAAGGGAGTCGCCATAGAGGGCGTCATCGCCGGCCACGACGCGCACCCCTGCTTCGGTGGCGATGGCCCGGGCGGCGCGGGCGGGCACCGAGGACTCGGAGAACACGGCCCGGGCGCCGGACTCCCGGATGCGGGTCACGAGATCGCCGATCTGACGGGCCGACAACTCAGCCGCGCTGTCGAAACTGGGAAGGATGGCGCCGACGTACTGGAGGTGATAGCGCTCGAGGTAGTAGCCGAAGGCGTCGTGGTTCGTCACGATCTGGCGGCTCGGCAGCGACGCCAGATCGGCCGCGATCCGGGCATCGATGTCTCGCAGTTGGGTCGAGTAGCCGGCGAGGTTGGCCTCGTACTGGCTGCGCCCGGCCGGATCAGCGGCTTCGAACGCGGCCGCCATGTTGTGGACCATGATCTGCGCGTTCTGGGGGTTCTGCCAGATGTGCGGGTCGGGTTCGGATCCCTCATAGCGCAGCGGCACGCCGGCACTGGCGTCCACGATGCGGGCACGGGGGCCGGCACCGTCGATGGTGGAGTCGAACCACTTCTCCAGCCCCACCCCGTTCTTCACGATGACATCGGCGTGGGCGAGGGCATCGAGGTCGGCGGGCGAAGGATCGAACTCGTGCGGGTCGAGGTTGGCCTTGAGGAGACCGGTGACCTGCACTCGGTCGCCACCTAGCACCCGAGCGAAATCGGCGAGTTGCGTGGTGGTCACGACCACGGAGAGGGCGGCGGAAGAGCGCCGCGGAAGC
>JANMIX010000306.1:0-2404 GCA_031376015.1 Acidimicrobiia bacterium
CGGGCCTTCCGGCGTCTCGATCGGGCACATGCGGCCGTAGTGGCTGAAGTGCACGTCTCGCACTTCGAAGCCGGCGCGCTCGCGCGACAGGCCACCCGGGCCGAGCGCCGACAGGCGACGACGGTGGGTGAGGCCCGACAGGGGGTTGACCTGGTCCATGAACTGGGAGAGCTGGCTGGTACCGAAGAACTCCTTGATGGCGGCGACCACGGGACGGATGTTGATCAGGGTCTGGGGCGTGATGGCCTCGACGTCCTGAGTGGTCATGCGCTCCTTGACGACGCGCTCCATGCGGGACAGGCCGATGCGGACCTGGTTCTGGATCAGCTCGCCGACCGAACGGATACGCCGGTTGGCGAAGTGGTCCTGGTCGTCGAGGCGGTAGCCGGGCACACCCTTGGCCAGGGCCAGGAGGTACGTGCAGGAGGCGAGGACCTCACAGCGCGACAGCACCGGATGGTCCTCGGGCGGTATGTCCAGCAGCGGCTCGCCGGCCTGGTTCTCGCCGTTGAGCATCGGGAACATCTCGCCCAGGCGTCGGACCTCGGCACCCAGCTTGCGGTTGAGCTTGGAGCGGCCCACCCGGCTGAGGTCGTAGCGCCGGTTCTCGAAGAACGCGTTCTTGAAGTAGGCGCGGGCGGATTCCACCGAGGGCGGCTCGCCGGGGCGGGCTCGCTTGTAGATCTCGACCAGCGCCTCATCCTGGGTCGTCGCCAGATCGCGCTCTTTGTCCCACTGGCCCTGCAGGAAGTCGAAGTGCTGCACGAAGGCCTCGAGGAAGCCGGGGGCATTGGCCTCGTCGTAGCCGAGGGCCCGCATGAGCACGAACAAGCTCAGGCGGCGCTTGCGGGCCACGCGGGTGCCCGCGGTGACGTCCTTGCCGGGCTTCTGCTCGACATCGAACTCGATCCACTCGCCGCGGTAGGGGTGGATCGTGCCGGTGACGAGCTGATGCTTGGAGAGGTTCCGGAGGCGGAAACGCTCGCCGGGCTGGAAGATGACGCCCGGGGACCGCACCAACTGGGACACCACGACACGCTCGGTGCCGTTGATGACGAAGGTGCCCTTGTCCGTCATCATGGGGAAGTCACCCATGAAGACGGTCTGCTCCTTGAGCTCGCCGGTGTTGTTGTTCTGGAACAGCGCCTTCACGAAGATGGGCGCCGAGAAGGTCATGTCCTTCTCTTTGCACTCCTCGACGCTGAACTTGGGCGGCGGGCGCAGGTCTTCGTCGTCTGGATCGAAGACCAGATGCAGTTGGAGGGTCTCGGTGAAGTCCTTGATCGGAGAGATGTCCCGGAAGGTCTCTGCGAGACCCTCATGAAGGAACCACTCGAAGGACTCCCGCTGAATAGCGATGAGATCGGGCAGGGGCAGGGCCTCGTCGAGGTTGGCAAACGAGTACCGCTGGCGGGTGCGTGAAGGCAAGGGACCTAGCTCCCGAGGTGGTGGATCGGCCGGAGTTCGCCGCTGCTCAGGCGCGCCAGCGCTGGACCCGAAGGTTCCAGAGAAGGGACGCGAGGCGACACGGCGAAAAGTGATCCTAGAGCACAACCGCGTCGAAGAGCAACCCGTCGATTCACAGGCCGACGGGGCCGGGCTTCACCCCGAAGGGGAATCAAGTTGCGAGGACAGTACGAATTACCGCAGCGCTCGTCAAGGGTTGCCCCATTCGAGCAACGTGTCCCGTAACCGCGTCAGGGTTGTGGGCTGTACGCCGGCGACGTCAGTGAGATAGGCCTCCACCCCGCCCCAACGTTCGTGCACGGCGGCCAGGGTGCCGGCCATCACGGCCCGCGGGGCGGTGAGGAAGGGCAGCACGGCATCGAGGGCCACACCGGCGGCCTCAAGCTCGGGAGCGACCTCGGCGATGCGCTTGGAGGAGCGGTATTCGTCGGTGAGCTCGTAGTCGGCCAGCACCGTGGCCTCATCCACTCCCAGGACGCTCAGGAGCAGGGCCGCCCCCACCCCGGTGCGGTCCTTGCCGGCGCTGCAGTGGAAGAGCAGCGGTTGCTGGGCAGGGTCCGCGGCCCGCTCGAGCAGCTCGCGGAAGATGTCCGCACCGAACTCGAGAATGAGGCGGTACACCTCGATCACCTGCTCGACCCCGAACGTGGTGATGGCGCCCATCTTCATCAACTCGATCACCGAGGGTGTCTCCGCCGCCTGTCCCCCGATGGGGGTGTGGAACCGGGACACCGTCGAGCCCGGAGCCGGGAACCGGCTGGGGAAGTCACGCACCTCGTTGGAGTTGCGCAGATCCACGACGGAGCGGATCCCGAGCCGCTCGATGACGGCCAGGTCCGCCTCGGTGAGCTCGTGCAGACCGTCGGAGCGAAAAAGGCGGCCCCAGCGAACAGTGCGACCGTCGGTGGCCTCGTAGCCACCGAGATCCCGGAAGTTC
>JANMIX010000313.1:0-5616 GCA_031376015.1 Acidimicrobiia bacterium
GACGGCGCCCTCTGGTTCACCAACGCCGGCGGCGACTCCATCGGACGGATCACCACCACCGGCACGATCACCGACTACTCCGACCCGAACATCGCGCGCCCCGCCGACATCACCGCAGGGCCCGACGGCGCCCTCTGGTTCACCAACCTCGCCGGCGGCTCGATCGGACGGATCACCACCGCCGGCACCGTCACCACCTACACCGACCCGACCCTCCTGCAGCCGCGGCGGATCACGACCGGCCCCGACGGCAACCTCTGGTTCACCGACCTGGGCCGCGGTTCGATCGGCCAGATCACCACCGCCGGGGCCATCACCACCTCAGCCCGGCTCGGCGAGGGCGTGGGTGGGATCACGACCGGGCCCGACGACGCCCTCTGGTTCACCATCGGCGTCGAGAATTCGATCGGACGATTCGGTTGACCGGGCCCGGACAACGGCTCGACCTCGAGCGGTCCGCCGTCAATGCGGGACCAACGCCTCTCGTTGACCATCGGCCGCGGGTGCACGATTGCTCCAGAACGGCAAGTGAGCGAGGTGGCAACGATGAACCGGATGCGCGTGGGTCTGCTTGTGGTGCTTGCGTCCGGCGTCGCCGCCGGTCGGTGGCTGTTCGCTCACCGCCCGGGCCAGTTGTACGGCTGGTGGTACCGCATCACGGGCCACCATCCCGATCCCGATGTCGACACCCGCCCGATGGCGCCAGGGGTCTCGTCTCGCGACACCGGCTGCGCCATGCTCGACCCAACCGAAGGAGATCGATGACCCACGTTCCCCGGGTGCTCGTGGTGTGCACCCACAACGCCGGCCGCTCGGTGGCAGCTCGTGTCCTCATCGACCACTATGCCCAGGGGCGCCTGCAGGTGGCATCGGCCGGCTCGGCGCCCGGCGAGTCGATCAACCCCGCGGTGGCGGCGCTGCTCGCGGAACGGGGCCTCGACGTCGCCAAGGAATTCCCCAAGGCGCTCACCACCGAGATGGCCGAGGCGGCCGACGTGGTGATCACCATGGGCTGCGGTGATGCCTGCCCCGTGTTCCCCGGCAAGCGTTACCTCGACTGGGAACTGGCCGATCCGAACGGCCTCGACGTGGACGAGGTGCGGCCCATCGTGGCCGAGATCGACCGTCGCGCCCGGGCGCTGGTGGCCGAGCTGGCGGGATGACCCAGAGAAGTTGAGCGCGGGTCCGGCCGAACTGCCGAACACCGTGTCGACGAACGGACCGACCCGAATCGACACCCGATAGCCGAAAAGCGCATTCTCCTCCATCGGGCTACCGTCGCCCCGTGGACATCCTCGCAGGGCGCACCGCAGTGGTCACCGGCGCGGCGAGCGGTATCGGCCTCGCCCTCACCGAGGCCTTCGTGGCCGAAGGCATGCGGGTCATGATGACCGACATCGACGCCGGGGCGCTGTCCGAGCAGGCGGCGCGTCTCACCGTTGCCGGCGCCGAGGTCCACGCCGTCGCCGCCGACGTGGGCGACCCCCAGGCCGTGGAACACGTGGCCCAGGCGGCCGTCGAGCGGTTCGGCGCGCTGCACATCGCCGTGAACAACGCCGGCATCGTCAACCGTGGCCTGGTCTGGGAGCTCCCGCTCGAGGATTGGCAACGAGTCCTACAGGTGAACCTGTGGGGGGTCATCCACGGCGTGCGGTCGTTCGTGCCCCGCATCCTGGCCACCGGCGAACCCGGCCACGTCGTGAACACCGCCTCGATCGCGGCAGTGCTCCCCATCGGGCGCCTCGCCCCCTACACCGTGGCCAAGCACGGCGTCCTCGGCCTGTCCGATGCGCTGCGGGCCGACCTGGAGAAGGTGGGCGCACCGGTCGGTGTCAGCGTCGTGATGCCGGGGATGGTCAAGACCGGGCTGAACCCGATCGGCACGGTGCCCGCCGCCGCCGTGGCCGCCAACGTGCTCGATGCCATCCGCCGCAAGCGGCCCTACGTCTTCACCGACGATCACGCCAGCGACGAGGTCGAGCACCGCCTGCGAGCCATCCTCGCCGCCCGCGCCGACGTGCTGGGCAGCTGAACCACCGCCCGCTCACGGCCTGACGACGTCGACGGCACAGCGGATGCCTGGGGCGCGGGCCAGCCGGGCATCGCCGGTGACCAGCGCGCACCCCAGTTGTTGGGCCAGCGCGACATAGGCGGCGTCGTAGGCCGTGACGTTGGCACGCAGCTCGTATGCCCGCCGCATGAGGGGCATGGTCGGGAACCGGGTGAGCTCGAGAACGCCGAGGTCGTCGACTGCGGCGGAGAATCGTCGGGCGGTGAGATCACCGGCCAGCCACCGCTGTCGGAGGACCGAGACCGTTTCCACATCGACCAGATCCGGCGCGACCAGGTCACCTCGCCCGACCAGGCGGCCCCGGGCCACACGGCCGTCGAGTTGGTCATCGGCGAGGGCGTTGGCGAGCACCGACGCATCCACGACGATCAACGGGGCCGTCCCTCGGCCAGGTCCGCGACCGCCCGCTCGAGCCCGACGCGCCCGCTATGCCGCGTCGAGATCCGGACGAATAAGTCCTCCACCGAAGGCCGCTCGACAAGACGGGTGAGTTCGGACGCCAGGTACTGCTGGAGCGACTGGCCACGCTGCGCAGCCCGGCGCCGGAGCGCCGCGTGCACCTCTTCGGGCAGATCCCGCACCAGGACATTGGGCATGCTTGCATTCTGCAATCATGCGGCGCAGGACGCAACCCCTTCCCGACATGCCCACGCGGATCGACGGACCCTGCGGGCCGCCCGCTCAGCGCACCGCAGGTGCCACCGGGGTCAGCCCGTGGCGGCGCATGACCCCCACCAGCGCCCCCACGTCGGGCGGCCCGCCCGCCGATGCGGCCAGCACCTCGGCGATCTCCTCGAAGTAGGCCGGGCGGAAGACGCCGGGCGTGGCCACCGACAGGAAGCACCCCTCCACCTCGCCGAGGTTCTCGAACTGGTGGATTGCACCTCGGGCGATGAACAGTGCATCACCGGGGCCCACCTCGTGTGTCTCGCCGTCGACGGTGAAGGTGAACGTGCCCTCGAGGCCGTAGACCGTCTCGTCGAACTCGTCGTGACTGTGGGGCAGTGGCACCTTGGCGCCGGCGGGGACCCTGGTGTCGAACGTGGTGGCTCGACCCTGCGTGTCGTGGTCGTCGAGGAGGAAGGTGACCTCGATCGCTCCCAGGCGAATCGGCGTACGGCTCTTGGTGTTCATGGCGTTCTCCCAAGCATCGATAAAGTGACTTGATTGCAACCTAACCCGGCGCAGCCGTGTTGTAAAGTGGCTTTATCACTGAGTTCGACCGTCCCCTCGGGCCGCCCATGATCGGCGCCCTCCTGCGCCAACCGATCGACGCCGTCTACCGGCGCATGCTCGACCGGTTGCACGATGCCGGCTTCACCGACGTCGTCGCCGCCCACTTCGCGGTGTTGCGCTACCCAGGCCCCGCCGGTCGCCGGCCCTCGGAGCTCGCCGAGGATGCTGGCATGTCGAACCAGGCGATGAACTACCTCCTCGGCCAGCTCGAACGGCTCGACTACGTGACCCGCGTCGAGGACCCCACCGATCGGCGGTCGAAACGTGTGCAGCTGACCAAGCGGGGGGTGGCGGCCGCCAAGACGATCCGCTCCACCGTGGCCCGCATCGAGGCCGAACTCGAACAGCAACTGGGCACGAAGGAGTTCCGCGAGTTGCAGCGGCTCCTCGTGCAGCTCAACGAGACACGGTTCGTGCGGGGCGGCGCCGACCGCGGGGTCAGGGGCCCGCCACGACACGGCGGCTCGGTCAGTAGTTCGGGTGGAAAACGGGATCGATGACCCGCCAACAGTCGCAACTGGGGAAGAACTGATCGACCCGCCAGAACTGCCCGGCGGTGGTGACCCGGTCGCCCACGAAGCTGTTCGGTCCCGACGGGTAGGAGAAGTCGACCGATCTCGCCCGCTCGAGGCCCGCGGCCAGCGCGGTGCGCTGCAGGGCGGGGGCATGCTCGATCGCCGCCTGGAACATCCACAACTGGTTACAGGCGTTGCCGGCGAGCTGCTCCTCCTTGTAGGTGGGGGGCAGGCCGTGCGCGGTGAGCAGCGCGTCGCAGCGCAGGGTCGCGCCGGCGGGCGTCATGCCCGGGGTGCGCTCCTCACCGCTGCGAGCGTTGGTGACGATCTGGGCGTTCACGACGTTGGCGGAGTTGGGCCGCAGAGTGCCATACGCGATGCCGAGCAGTTCGTCGTCGGGGAGGACGTAGCGGGGCCGGAAGTGCTGCTGTTCGGCGATGGTCGTGAACTCCTGGAAGTCACCCTTGGCATCGATGTAGGTGACGTGGGAGACGCCCTGGCTCCTGAAGTTGACGATCGCCTGTGTGACGTCGCTGGGATTGGCGAAGGCGGTCGGGCAGCCGAAGTTGTAGGTGACGATGTGGGAGTCGTCGAGGCCGGCCTGGTGCAGCCAGCCGATCTCCTCTTCGAAGAGTTCCGGATGGCAGTCGTGGTAGAAGAGCCCGAGCTTGGCGAAGCCGTTGGCGGGCTTGAAGGCGCCTCGGTCCCGGAAGGCGAACACGGTGTCCTTGAGCAAGCGGTCGAGGTTGGCCAGGTTGAACAGGTAGGGATAGCCGTCCTCGGCCTGCTTCTGGGTGAGCAGGTAGCCCCCGAAGTACGGCACCCGGGCCTGGGCGAAGCACACCGGGTTGCCCTGCGAGTAGGAGCCGCTGTCGAACACCAGGAACGGCTTGGACTGGGCGATGTCCAAACAGGTCGACTGCAGGTTGCTGGGATCCGCGGGATTGGCGGTGAAGAAGGACGGCACCACCTGCCGGCAGGCGACCCCACCCTGGGCGTTCGTCCCGTCGATGATCGCCTTCCAGATGACCTTCTGCTCGTCGGGTGTGGGGATGCCGAAGGTCTCGTTGGCGGCGGGACCGAAGATGTTGACCAGGGCGATGGCGACCTTGATCTGCGTGTCGGTCACCCCTTGGTCGAGTCCCGGCGGTGTCACACACCCACCGCCGCCGTTGCCGCCATTGCCGCCGTTGCCGCCGGTCGAGCCGGCCCCCGGGGTGTTGGCGCCCGGCCGGCCGGGCGTCGCGCCCCCTCTCGCACCGCCCGCCGCCGGCGTCGCACCAGGCCCGACGGTGATGACCCGGCCGGGCTGGCCGGAGTTCACGGGCGAGCCGAACGCGCCCGTGTCGACGCTGGCCGACGGACGGGAGGCGGGCACCATCAGGTAGGCCAGCACGGCCATCACCACGAAGGCGCCGGCCGCCGCGGAGATCGTCTGCTGGCGGGGCGCCCGGCGGAACCAAAGACGCAACGAGTGGAACGGGCTCATTCGGTTGCCTCCTGCGCCTGGCGCAGCGCCACCAGTTCCGCCTTTCGCCCCGCCGCGTTCCACAGCGAACCCCCGGCCACCGCCGCGCCGAGGAGGGTGATCACCACTGCCAGGCTGGCGCGCTCGGCCACGGGGTCGGTGGGACTGAACGAACTCGGGGAGGACGCCACCGGCGCGGCGGTTTCACCGGCAGGTGGTGTCGGGGTGGTCGTGGCCGGCGCGACGTCCGGGAACGTCGTGGGCCCGGCGACGGCGGGGGGTGGGCTCGCGTTCGGAGGGCCGGACGGGGTGGTCGCGCCGCCGGT
>JANMIX010000329.1:0-5072 GCA_031376015.1 Acidimicrobiia bacterium
CGGATCGTGGTCGCCGGGTTCATCTCCTACGTCTCGGGTGGGGGGGATTTCGGGCTGGTCCGCTACGACCCGAGCGGCAGCCTCGATCCGACCTTCGGGGTGGGTGGCGTGGTCAGCACCGACTTCGCCGGGAACTTCGACGCCGCCAAGGGGGTCGCGCAGCAATCTGGTGGACGCATCGTCGTCGCGGGAACGACCCTCAACCCGGCGGCGACGAGTATCCGCTTCGCCCTGGCGGGCTATCTGCCCTGAAGGGCCGACCGTCTGCTTCGGTGGTGCCGCGACGGCCGTTCAGATTGCAGACATCAGACCGAGGCCCACTGACGCGGCGGCCAGGCCGGCGACGAGGCTGGCGGCAACGTTGCGGAGCGCGAGGTCGAGGGCGCCTTCCTCGGCGAGGCGCACGGTCTCGAAGGTGAAGGTGGAGAAGGTGGTGTACGCACCGAGCGCCCCGGTGCCCACGACGGTGCGGGCGGTGGCATCGAGCCCGTGGTAGAGACCGAGGCCGGTGAGCAGTCCCAGCAGAAGGCAGCCGCTGACGTTCACGGTGAAGGTGCCCCAGGGAAAGGCACCGCCTGTGCGGTCCTGCACCCAGCCGTCGAGCAGGTAGCGGGCGGGCGCTCCGATCCCCGCGGCGAGAAGAAAGGCCGTCCAGGCGAGGGCAGTCACGATCGAGTCGCGCTACGGCGGCCGGCAAGGATTCCGGCGTAGGCGAGGGCGACCCCGGCGGCCAGGCTGGCCAACCCGTAGACGATGCCGGTGAGCGCGTGCCCGTCCTTGATCAGCAGGGCTGTTTCGATCTGGTAGCTCGACATCGTGGTGAAGGCGCCGAGGAGGCCCGTGGCCACGAAGGGACGGACCAGACGGGTGGCTGGGAACCGTTCGAGGAGCAGTACGAGAAGGAGGCCGAGCAGGAAGCTTCCCGACACGTTCGTCCAGAACGTGGCCCACGGGAACCCGCCCGGTCGGGTGGGCAGCCACTCGGCCATGCCGTAGCGGGCGGAGGCACCGAGCATCCCGCCCAGAGCGATGGCGGCGAGCACGTCGGGTTGGGCACGGCCTCGGGGGGAGCGCGGCCGGGGATGTATCCGCGTTGTCCCGGGGACAACTGGCTCCGCCGGATCGGACGGATCGAGATCCGGGTCGATCGGGAGCGGGAAGCCAGTGGGCTCGTGGTCCATCGCCCGTCAGCCGGGGTTGGCTTGCTTGCGCATCTGCGACCGATACAACGCTGGAGCGAATACCCGCATCACCGGCGCAAGCGTGGCCACCCGGGCGCAGTTGATCTCGAAGTTGGGCCCGCCCATCTTCTCGAGGGTGCTGGTCGACACCTGTGTCTCGGTGCGCCGGACGATCTTCGGCGGCTGGGGCATCCCGGCGTCCACCGCCGCCTGACCCATCGGTGTCGGCACCCAGCCCGGATAGAGGACGTGGAGATGCACCCCACGGCCATGGCATTCGTGGGCGAGGCTCTCGGTGAAGGCCGACACGGCCGCCTTGGATGCGCTGTACGCGGGTGTACCAGGTGAGGGTGCTCTGCCGTGATCGCTCGACACGTTGACGACGACTCCCTGCCCCCGTTTCAGCATCCCCGGGACCACCGCCAGGGTTGCGGTGACGAGGCCGAAGAAGTTGGTGGCGAAGATCCGGTGATAAAGCTCGACGTCGGCGTCCTCGACGCGCGTCGGCTGCTCCCATCCGGCGGAGTTGATGAGGATGTCGATCCTCCCCCGTTCGGCCTCGACGGCTCCCAACAGCGCGGCGAGGGCCGGTTCATCACTGACATCACACGGCGCGGCGACCACGCGTCCATCACTTGTCGCCGCGACCTGCTCGAGCGCTGCGGTCGACCTGGCGATGGCGACGACGGTGGCGCCCCGATCGGCGAGGTCGAGCGCGAGACGGCGGCCCAGACCCGATGACCCACCGGTGACCACGGCGACCTGTCCTTCGAAGCGCTTCATGCGAGCGGACCTTAGTGACGGCAGATGAAGATGCGGCCGGCGGCCGGGGCCTCAACAGTTCAGCGCCGCGGCCCATCCAGTGAAGGTGACCTCGACCAGGGGCGCGCCGGCCACGAGCTGCTCGAGGTCGGTCTGCTCGCGATACCAGTGGGCGGCGATGTCGTTGAGGACCGCTCGCCGCTGGTCCGGGTCGGTGATCGGTGTGGCTCGGGCCGGGAGTTCGGCACGCACCGACTCCTTCAGTCGGAAGGTGAACTCGGGGTGGGTGAGCAGGTTGGCCAACCAGTCCCGGCGGCCGGGCGTACCGGTGATCACGATGCGGCCGTTGAGATTCAGGAACCAGATCTCGGTTTCCTGGGCCTTGCCAGTTCGCGCACCGACGGTGACGATGTCGATGGTGAGGTCGCTCGCGATCGCGTTGCGAATATCGTCGAGCTCGGACACGATCTCATCGTCGCACGAGGGGGGCTGCCGAGACCGGTGAGGGTTCCCTTTTCAACCATACGGTTGACAAAGGTCGAGGCTTCACCTACCTTGTCTTCAACCATTTAGTTGAGCAAGGAGCCGGCCGGTGGTCGACGACCAGCTGTCCCGAGTATTCGCCGCTCTCGCCGATCCGACGAGGCGCGACATGGTGGCCCGTCTCGCCGGGGGCGACGCCACCGTCGGGGAGCTGGCCGATCCCTACGACGTATCCGTCCAGGCGGTTTCCAAGCACATCAAGGTGCTGACCGGCGCTGGCTTGGTCACCCGGCGCAAAGATGCGCAGCGCCGGCCGTGCCATCTCGAGGCGGAGGTGTTCGACCTGATGACGAAGTGGATCGAGCGCTACCGCCGACAGGCCGAGGAGCGCTATGCGCGCCTGGATGCGGTGCTCGCCGAAATGGGCGGCAACGAACAACCCACCGACAACCAGACCTTCGAACAAGGAGCAGCGTCATGAGCGCCCCCAGCAACCGCTATCACGTGTCGATCGAGGCCGACCCGACCCTGCCGATCATCCGGATCACCCGCGATTTCGACGCGACCCCGTCGCAGCTCATGCGGGCCCACCTCGATCCCGTGTTGTTCGCCCGCTGGGTAGGCCCGAACGGGCTGGACACCAAGATCCTCGACTGGGATGCCACCACGGGCGGCCGCTGGCGCTACGTCGCCGTACGCGACGGCGAGGAGTACGGCTTTCACGGTTGCTTCCATAAGGTCGGTGAGGACCGGATCGTGCAGACCTTCACCTTCGACGGTCAGCCCGATGATGTCGCGCTCGAGACGCTGTGGTTCGAGGACCTCGGCGACAGCCGCACCCGGCTGCACGCGCAATCCCTGGTGGACAGCTTCGAGGGTCGCGACCAGTGGCTCGCAAGCGGCATGGAGACCGGGCTCGACGAGGGCTACGCCAAGCTCGACGCCTTGATCGCTGAGCTTCGATGAGTGGCCCGGCCGAGGAGCACCGGCGCGTCGCCGCCGCGTTCACTGTGACCGTCGAGGGCGCCGCACCAGAGTCGTGGGAACGACCGGCACCGGTGCAGGGTTGGGTCGCCCGCGACGTCGTCCGTCATCTCGTGGAGTGGTTCCCGGCCTTCCTCCAGGGAGGAACGGGGATCACGCTGCCTGCGGGTCCATCGGTCGACGATGACCCGGTCGGCGCGTGGCGCACCCAGACCGACGCCGTGCAGGCCCTCCTCGACGATCCCGACACTGCCGAGCGCGAGCACGACCTTCCCCACATAGGACGCATGTCGCTCGAGCAGGCGATCAACATGATCTACACCGGCGACGTGTTCCTGCACCGCTGGGATCTCGCACGCGCCACCGGCCAGGACGAGACGCTGGACCCCGAGCGGTGCGCTGCCATGCTCGAAGGCATGCTGCCGATGGACGAGATGCTGCGCCAGAGCGGCCAGTACGGGCCGCGCGTCGAGGTTCCCGATGACGCCGACGTGCAGACCAAACTGCTGGCGTTCATCGGCCGCACCCCTTAGTCACGTCAAGGTCTCGAGCGTCCCAAGCCACACTCTTTCACCGCCAGAAATGCCGTGTGAACTGCGAGTCTCGGTGGAGACGATGGGACTCGAACCCACGAACCCCTACTTGCATAGCTGGATCCGGAGGTCGAGCCACCAGGGCCAGGGTCGTAGAAGTGCTGGTCAGCGGCCCTATCGGTTGACCAGCACGACCCCCCCAGTGACCTTCCGTGTCCACCGTGGTGGGCACGCAGTGGGCACGGAGCGGCCCGCGGCGGCGGAGATACGGCGAGACAACGAGTAGCCGCGGATTTCTGCGCGCGCTATCCACCATTTCGTCACACCTGCTCACTACGGTCCTCCCATGGGCCGCCCGAGGATCTACGAGGAACCGAGAGTCGCTACGGCGATCCGGCTACCAGCCTCACTCCGAGATGAACTTCACGCGGCGGCCGTCGAGCGGGACGTTTCCGTCAACTTCCTTGTGATCCGAGCAGTGCTCGACTACCTGAAACGGCTGCCGTCGGTCAGCGACGAGCCGCGCGGACCTCGCCGCGCCGCACGTCGCGCACATGTGAAGGCAACGTCGTGACGACAGCCGCCGTCCCCGAGCCGCGGACCGGCCGAGTTCGTCGACCGACCGCCACAGCTCGCTTCGGATCATCCCGACGTGAAAGCCACGACGCCACAGCCTTCTACGAGCGCTTCGTTCCTCCCGAGCTCTCGAACGACACGACGGTTGTCCGCCCGAAGAAGCTGGACGTCATCTACCGGCACGACGCTCGCGACATGCGCAAGGTCGAGTCCAACTCCGTCGCGCTGGTCGTGACCTCGCCGCCGTATTTCGCCGGCAAGGAGTACGAAGAGAGCCTCGGCCACAACGGCGTTCCCGGCACGTACTTCGAGTACCTCGCCCTGCTCCACGATGTGTTCGACGAATGCAAGCGCGTCCTGGAGCCTGGTGGACGCATCGCGGTGAACGTCGCGAACCTCGGCAGGCGCCCGTACCGATCGCTCGCCGGCGATGTGACGGAGATTCTCCAAGATCTCGGCCTACTGCTGCGTGGTGAGGTTGTCTGGTGGAAGGGTCGGGCGGCTGGCGGTTCCTGCGCTTGGGGGACTTTCCAACGCCCAAGCAACCCGGTAT
>JANMIX010000367.1:0-6318 GCA_031376015.1 Acidimicrobiia bacterium
GGACCTCGGACGGGAGGCACTATCACTCAGCCTCGACATCACCCACACCGAGTCGTGCGCGGCGGCCGTTGCCGCCGCCGTCGAGCGGTTCGGCACCATCGACGTGCTGGTCAACAACGCCTTCAGCGACGGCGGGCACCGCTCCTTCGAGAGGTCGAACCTCGACAAGTGGCGCGACACGATGGAGACCAACTTCTTCGGCACGCTGCAACTCACCAAGGCCGTCGCCCCGGTGATGAAGGAGCACGGCGGCGGCTACATCGTGATGATCAACTCCATGTCGGCGGTGAAGATCGAACCCGAGGCCGGCGCCTACGCGGCGTCCAAGGCGGCGCTGGCTACGGCCACCAAGACCCTGGCCAAGGAACTCGGCCCTCACGGCATCCGGGTCAACGGCGTGCATCCGGGCTACATCTGGAGTGACAAGGTCGACTGGTACATCGGCTGGATGGCCGAGCAGGAAGGCATCACCAAGGCCGAGAAGCTGGCCAGCCTGGAAGCCGAGACGTGCCTGGGTTACCTGCCGCATTCCTCCGAGATCGCCGGCGCCGTGCTCTTCTTCGCCAGCGACCTGGCCAAATGCGTCACCGGCCAGGCCCTGGGCGTGAACTCCGGCCACTTCTTCCAAGGTTTCTGATGGTCAAGCTCACCGTGCTGGTGAAGCGCCGGGCCGACCTGGGCGCCGAGGAGTTCCACGTCATCTGGCGCGAGCACGGCCGCATGATCCGCGACGAGCCCGCCTTCGCCCGCTACATCCGCCGGTACGAGCAGCATCACGCCGCCGGCGACGCCGACGGGCCCTGGGATGGGCTCGTGCTGCAGTGGTACGACTCGATCGACGACTTCTACGCGCTGCTGCAGGACCCGATGTACGCCGCCAAGATGCAGCCCGATGAAGCCCGCATGCTCGACATGGACAAGCTCATCGTGTTCTTCACCGATGAGGCCGAGGTGTTGATCGGCTGAGCGCTGTGCCCCGCTACCAGAGCTCGTCGGTGTAGGTGTCGGTGCCGGGGATGGTCGGCAGGAAGGGGGCCGACCAGAGCACTCCGGGCCCGTCGTGCACGTCGGCCGCCCTGGGTTCGTGGTCGAGGAAGGTGAGCAGCATCGACCGGTTCGCGAGGTTCTCCTGGCCGGCCTGGGCCACGGGTGCATCCGCGTTCAGTTCGATGGGCCGGAACCGCACCGCCAGCGTGCCGGGGGTGACGGGCACGTCGTCGGGGTCGCCTTCGAAGAAGGTGGCCACCAGGCCGGCATAGGGGTGGTCGAGGGCCAGTTCGGCGGGCACACCGTCGGGGGGCCCGAAGGAGGTGGCCTGGTTGTAGAGCAGGGTGTGGATGTGGTCGCGCTCGGGGAACATCCGCCCGTTCTCGTGCAACCACCGCACCTGGCGCAGGCCCCAGCCGAAGTGCTCATCCTGCTTGCCGTCGACCACCCAGTAGATGGCCAGGTACGACCCCAGGTCGGCGCCGCCGAAGACGTCGGGCTGGGATCCCTTGCGCAGATCCTTCATGGCTCTCGTGGCCACCCACCGCTTCCCGGCGAAGAGCCACGGGCCGATCATGCAGCCGGCGTAGAAGTGGTCGCGCTCGTACCACCGGTTGTAGGCCACCTCGTGGCCGCGGTGCGGCTCCACGAGGGTGAACAGCATCGAGCCGAGCTTGATCTCCCCGCCGGTGTCCACTGGGCCGGCTACTTGTCGATGCCGAAGTACTGGTCGAGCTTGAAGGCCCGGATGGCGTTGCCCCGAAGCAACTTGTAGCGCTCCTCCTCGCTGAGGCCGGCCTTGTCGCAGATCTCTCGGGCCACCTCCTCCGAGCGCGGGAACGTGGAGTCGGCATGCGGGTAGTCGGTCTCGAAGCAGATCTGGTCGATGCCGATGACGTCACGGTTCCGCAGGCCCGTCTCGTCGTCGAAGATGCAGCCGAACACCCGGCCGGGGATGTAGCTGGAGGGCCGGTCGGGCAGGTTGGTGCCGAAGCTGTTGTCGCTGCGTTCGGCCCACAACTTGTCGGCCCGCTCCAGCACGTAGGGCATCCAGCCCACCTGTCCCTCGCTGTAGGCGATCCGGAGGTCGCCGAAGCGGGCGAGCGTGCCCGAGAAGATGAAGTCGAGCATCGAGCCCATGGCGTTCTGGAACGTGAGGGTGGACGACACGATGAAGGGGGCATCGGGCGACGTGGCCGGCATGCGCGACGACGAGCCGATGTGCATGCACACCACCGTGTCGGTCTCCTGGCAGGCGGCGAACATCGGGTCCCACTTGCCCGAGTGGATGGAGGGCAGCCCGAGGGGGAAGGGGTTCTCGGAGAAGGCGATGGCGTGGCTGCCCAGGTCTGCGCAGCGCCGCACCTCGTCGGCGGCCAGTTGGGGGTCCCATAGCGGCACGATGGTGAGGGGGATGAGCCGGCCCTTGCCGTCACCGCCGCACCACTCCTCGATCATCCAGTCGTTGTAGGCCTTCACGCACAGCAGCGCGAGTTCCTTGTCGGCGCGCTCCATGAAGGTCTGGCCGGCGAAGCGGGGGAGGGTGTTGGGGAAGCAGATGGAGGCGTCCATGTGATTTGCGTCCATGTCGGCCAGCCGCTCGGACTGGATCCAGCATCCGGGCCGGATCTGGTCGTAGGTCACCGGGGTGACGTCGAGTTCGTCGAAGCCGACCGCAGCCGAGAGCTTCGGGAAGGGGTAGATGAGGTCGTCGTAGAGCCACCAGTCGCACCACTCGCCCTCGTCGCCACCCTTGGTGTAGGTGAAGTTGCCGCCGCTGAAGTTGAACACCGCCCGGTCGCGCTCAACTCGGGGCCCACGGTCGAGGAATTCCTTGGGCAGGCGGTTCTGCCAGAGGTCGGGCGGTTCCACCACGTGATCGTCGACGGAGATGATGCGGGGGATCGAGGTGGCTGCTGCGGGCGCGCTCATGGCGCGAAGAATAGAACGCGTTCTAGTCTGACGCCATGGCAGACGACTACCGGCTCCTCATCGGCGGCGAGCGTGTGGCTCCCGACGCGGGCACCTACACCATCACCAACCCGGCCACCGAAGCGGTGGTGGGCGAGGCCCCCGAAGCGTCGGTGGCACAGGTGGAGCAGGCGGCGGCCGCGGCCGCCGAGGCCTTCGGGGCCTGGAGCCGCACGTCGCCCGAGCACCGGGCCGAGTTGTTGGAGAAGGCCGCCGCCCTGCTGCGCGACCGGATCGACGAGTTCATCCCCCTGGTGCAGGCCGAGACCGGCGCCACCATCAACGTGACCCGCACCATGCAGGTGCCCACGTGCGTGGACCGTCTCCGCCGCTACGCCCGCGGCGCCATGGAGCCCCGGGTGCAGGCGCTGCCGCCGAGCGAGTCGCCCTCCACCGCCCTCGCGCCGGGCGGCCTCATGGGTGCCGTCGCCGTGCGCCAACCGGTGGGCGTGGTGGCCTGCGTGACGCCCTACAACTTTCCCATCGTGAACATGGCCGGCAAGGTCGGGCCCGCCCTGGCCATGGGCAACACGGTGGTCGTGAAGCCGGCCCCCCAGGATCCCCTGGCCGTGCTGCGCTTCGGCGAGGTGTTCGACGACGCCGGCTTCCCCCCCGGGGTGGTCAACGTGGTCACCGGATCGGGCGCGGCGGCGGGCGAGGCGCTGGTGGCCTCCAAATACGTCGACATGGTGAGCTTCACCGGCTCCACCGTGGTGGGCCAGCGCATCGGCGCGGTGGCGGGGCACGACATGAAGCGCCTGCTGCTGGAACTGGGCGGGAAGGGTGCCGGCCTGGTCTTCGATGACGCCGATCTGCGCACCGCCATCGGCACCATCACCAGCGCGTGGGCCTTCCACTCCGGCCAGATCTGCACCGCGCCGACGAGGGTCATCGCTCAGCGCGGCATCTACGAGCAGTTGGTCGGTGGCCTGCAGCAGGCGGCGGGTTACCTGAAGGTGGGCGACCCTTTGCAGACCGACACGGTGGTGGGCCCGGTGATCTCCGCAGTGCAGCGTGATCGCATCGAGGGCTACGTGCGGGCCGGCACCGACGAGGGTGGCGAGGTCGTCGCCGGTGGCAGCCGGCCCGACATCGAGCGGGGCTTCTACGTGCAGCCCACGCTCATCGCCGGTTGCAAGGCGGGCATGAAGGTGGTGCAGGAGGAAATCTTCGGCCCGGTCGTGGTCGTGGTGCCCTTCGACGACGAGGCCGAGGGCATCGCGCTGGCCAACGGCACCGAGTTCGGCCTGTACGACTACGTGTTCACCAAGGACACGGCGAGGGGCATGCGGGTGGCCAGGCAGTTGCGGGCCGGCAACGTGGGTATCAACACCGCCCAGCGCAACCACGAGGCGCCCTTCGGCGGGTTCAAGATGTCGGGCGTGGGCCGCGACGGTGGCAGCTACGGACTGCACGCCTACAGCGAGATCCAGTCCATCGTGTGGCCGGGCTGAACCCAGTGTCCCCGGGGGTCGCGCCGGGTGCCGTGCCGGGCCCGGTGCCCCAGGCCGGCGAGGCCCTGCGGCCGCTGCCGCCCCAGCCGAGCGGGGTGCGGTGGCCCACCGCGATGTGGCCGGCCGGTGCCGCCCCGGCGGCGCTGGTCGACGCCGTGGACGAGTTGTTCGCGGACGAGGCCACCTACGGCGTGACCTACGCGGTGGCGGCCGTGCAGGGCGGGCGGATGTTGCTGCAGCGCCATGGGGGAGCACTGCCCTCATTCACCGACGATCCCAAGCCGGTTGAGGCTTCGACGCCACTGCTGTCGTGGTCGATGGCCAAGTCGGTGCTGCACTGCGCGGTGGGGATGCTCGTGGCCGGCGGCCGGATGGACCTCGACGCGCCCGCCCCGGTGCCCGAGTGGAGCGGAGCCGATGAGCCGCGCCAGGCGATCACGCTGCAGATGTTGCTGGAGATGCGTGACGGCCTCGCCTGGAACGAGGACTACGTGGATGCAGGGGTTTCGCACGTGATCGAAATGCTCTTCGGCCAGGGTGCCGGCGACGTGGCCGGTTTCGCGGCCGCCCGACCCCTGGCCCACCCGCCGGGCTCGGTCTTCAACTACTCCTCGGGCACGTCGAACCTGATCGCCCGCGCCGCTGGGGCTGCCGCAGGTGGCGAGGCGGCGATGCGCCGGTTGCTGGACGAGGATCTGTTCGGGGCGATCGGCATGCGCTCGGCCACGGCCCGATTCGACGAGGCGGGGACATTCATCGGCAGTTCGTACGTGTACGCCACTGCCGAGGACTGGGCCCGGTTCGGCCTGCTGGCGCTGCGGGACGGGGAATGGGACGGGCGCAGGGTGCTGCCCGAGGGGTGGATCGACCACGGCCGCACGGTGCGGTCGCTGGACCCCGGGGGCGAGGACCTCTACGGCGCCCACTGGTGGATCGACATGGGCAGCCCCTTCGGTGCCTTCCGGGCCTCGGGGTATGAGGGCCAGACGGTGACGGTGGTCCCCGATCTCGATGCGGTGCTGGTGCGCTTGGGCCGTTCGAGCGCCGACCAGGTCGCCCAGGTGCACCGCTGGCGCCGCAGCGCCGTGGCGGCATTGGCCTGAGGTCGCCTGTGGGTCGGTCGCCTGCGGGTCGGTCGGCGCAGGCGGCGCCCCCTGCGGACGAGGTCGGTTTTGCCAGTCTTTGAGCGACAATCGCTGAGCTGAGGAGGGCCGTCTCGGGATTGCGGGCTACGGGGCTCGACCGGGTGGCAGGGTCGACCGGGTGGCGGGGTCGACCGGTGGCGGGGCCTCGACCGCGCCCCGATGGGCCGACGGGTTGCCGGGCGGGCTGCGGCGCCCGGGCCGAGCGGGGGGCCAACCGCGTTCAGGCGGCAGCGAGGTGGGCGCCGGCGGTGCCCATCAGGTCCAGGAAGTTGTCGCACCAGAAGCGCTGCCGGGCGGCCTCGTCGATGCCCGACGAGTCGAGTGATGCCTCGAAGCGCTCCACCGGTTTGCGGCCGCCCTCCACGTGCGGGAAATCCGACGAGAACATGCAGATCTCCGGCGCCGATTGGCGGATGATCCAACCCACATCCTCGGTGGGGTACGGCGTGGCCCGCACCTGGCGCACGACGTAGTCCGTGGGTCGCATCGACAACTGCTGCAGCCGCTCCTCGTGGCGGGCGAACGCGTCGAAGGCCGACTCCATCTGCCGCAACCACGACGGCACCCAGATGGCCCCCTGCTCGATCACGCCGATCTTCAACGTCGGGAACCGTTCCAGCACCCCGTCGAAGATCATCGTCGCTAGCGTCTGCATCGGGGGATGGGGGATCGCCATGTAGTCCACCGACCGGAAGTTCTCCTCACCGCCGTGGAAGTCGGGCGGGATCGGCAGACCGTTGTTGAAGAAGCCCTTCTCGATC